>JBMYWT010000064.1:0-15680 GCA_049607665.1 Maricaulaceae bacterium | reverse complement strand
CAAGGCGAAGACAGAGAAGACGATGGTTAAAACCATAGCGGGCAGCGCCCATTTGATAATCTCGCCGACGCAATAATTAAATCCATCTACGACGCGGATGAGTGCTTGAGACATGCTTGAGAGTTTCCAAAATCCACCAAAAAACAGATAGATGGCGGGCAGGATTAAAGCGGGAAGGAGGACCCATCCCATGCCTTTCATCGCCATGCCGAGTATTTGTAATGCGTTATCCATCGGGCGGCCTAGCGGCTGTCTAGTGCGATTTGGCGCGCGCGAATAAAAGCGCCGTCGCTCATTTCTGTCCATCCACGGGAAGAGTTGCGGGCTTTAAGGTAGCTGTCGTAAATCTTCTTGGTCTGGGCGTCCAAAGACCCAAGTTCGGCGACAACTTCTTCGGAGATGCGGCCGATTTGCTTAAGGATATCATCGCTGAAAATACGCGGGACGATACCGTGATCATTTTTGAGCGTATCCAGTGCAACGCCATTGCGATAAGTGTATTCGCCAAGGCTCCAATGGTTGGCATAGGCGCAGGCATATTTGATCATGGCTTGGTCAGATGATGAGAGGCCGTTCCAAACGTCAAGGTTGGTACCAATCGCGAGTGACGCTCCCGGCTCTTGGAAACCAGGGGCGTAATAATAGGGGGCTTCGCGGTAGAAGCCGAGTGCCAGATCATTCCACGGGCCAACCCATTCGGTGGAGTCAATCGCGCCAGATTGCAGGGATTGATAAATCTCTCCGCCCGAGAGTTTAACCGCCGATCCGCCGAGGCGGCGAATGACTTCGCCCGCCAATCCCGGGATGCGCATTTTAAGGCCTTTGAAATCCTCGAGCGAGTTCATTTCTTTGCGATACCATCCGCCAACTTGGTGGCCCGTATTGCCAGCTTGGAAGGGTTTGATGTTAAACTTGGCTGAGAGATCATCCCAAAGTTCTTGCCCGCCGCCGTGGTCGATCCAGCCCATAATTTCGGCAGATGTCATGCCGAGCGGGACGGCAGTGAAGAATGAAAACCCTTTGGATTTACCCTGCCAGTAATATTCCGCCGCGTGATACATATCGGCAGCGCCTGTGGAGGTGGCGTCAAAACATTCGAGCGCGCCAACAAGTTCGCCAGCCGCGAAGACTTTAACGTTCAGGCGTCCGCCGCTAAGCTCATTTAGGGCTTTGGCGAAATAATTTGGCATTTGCCCGAGGCCCGGGAAGTCCTTTGGCCAGCTTGTCGCGAGACGAAATTCTCGGCGGTTTTGCGAGAGGTTGGGAGCAGAAAGATTATCGGAGCGTTTCGGGGCTGCGTCTTTCTTCGATCCCGCGCCTGATAAAACGCCCGCGACGGCTCCGCCTGTTGCGATGGCTGCGCCTGCTACAATTATATCACGGCGTTTGACCATTCTCATCCCCTTAAGTCAGTCTGTTGAGACTCATTATTGGAGCGACTATAGCGGGATGTTTTAGGGCCGCAAGGGAGCCCAGCCATTGGCCCCTAAAATTTCATTGGGCGTGAAGCGGGCTTTGTAATCCATCTTTGGGCTGCCGCTGACCCAATACCCTAAATAGAGGTAAGGGTGTTCGTCTTCAACGCAGCGCGCAATGTGATCGAGGATCATGTAATTGCCGAGGCTGCGGGCGGTCTGCGTTGGATCAAAGAAACTATAGACCATGGAAAAGCCGTCATCGAGGCTGTCAATAATCACGCAAGCGATGAGCGCGCCGTCAGGCGTTCTGTATTCGACAATCTCTGTATCTGCCGCACATTCTTCGACCATCATTTCATAGCGGTAGAAATCCATATCCGACATGCCGCCATCCATATGGCGGGAATGGAGGTATGTTTGCAGTAGATCGAATTGTTCTTGTGTGGCGATGGCTTCAGCGACCGTGCGGGTGAGGTCACGATTGCGCGCGCGCGTTCGTTTGAAAGATTTTGACGGCGTGAATTCAGGCGTAAAAATGCGTAAGGATTTACACTCACGGCACGCTTCACATGCGGGACGGTAGATCACATTTTGCGAACGGCGAAACCCAGCGTGGGTCAAATAATTATTGATAAAAGGGCCAGAGAGCGGATCAAGCTGCGTGAAAATTTTACGTTCCATGCGGCCCTCTAGGTAGGGGCAGGGCGAAGGGATGGTCAGATAGAACTGTAATTTTTGCGGGTCAAAATGCCGTGTCATAAACTGATTATAGGCAAAGCGGCTTTAATTAATACCAAAAAGATAGGGCAGCAGCAGAACGTAGCTGACCCATATCAAGAGCATAAGCGGAATGCCGAAACGGGCAAAGTCCATGAACTTATATCGCCCCGGCCCCATGACGAGGAGATTGGTTTGATAAGCAATCGGCGTGGCGAAGGAGCAGTTCGCCGCAAAGATCACCGTGAGGACGAGGACTTCGGGCGCGATACCCGTCTGGGCGCTAATGGAGAGCGCGATGGGCGCAAATAGGAGCGCGGTGGCACTGTTGGAAATCAGATTCGTCATGACGGCGATGATAAGGAATAGCGCCGCGAGCAGCACTTGATTGCCAAATGGGCTGAAAGCGCTCACGGTTTGCTGCGCCATGAAGGCCGCCGCGCCAGTTCGTTCCAGCGCGAGGCCCATGGCAAAAGCGGCTCCGATCAGGAGGAATATCTTCATATCCAGCGCGCGTACGGCTTGGCGAATGTTTAGGCATCCAGCGGCGATCATGCCGATGGCTCCGCTCAATGCTGCGATCTCAATCGGGAGGATACCGCTGGCGGCAAGAATAATCGTCAGAAGGAATATCAATCTCGCCATGATGGATTTACGAATGTCAGGGAGCTCTGTCGTCGCCCAATCTAAAAGCAAAACATCTCTGTTTTGGCGCAAATTACGCATGTCGCTTTCATATCCAAATAAGAGAAGTACATCGCCCGCTTCTAGCCGGATTTCGAGCATGCGCTTGCGGATCATGCGCGTGCGGCGCTGTATGCCTAATACGAGGCACCCTGTTTGACGGCGAAATCCAATTTGGCCAATGTTTCGGCCTATCATCCGAGAGCCGGGTGCAATGACGGCTTCGCTTATTACGATAGTTTCTGAGGTTTCGTCTGTGTCGGTTTCATCATGAAACCCTGCGATGTTGAGCATGCCTTCGAGGTAGCGCGGGTTTGACGAGAGTAGCGTCGAGAGCGAGCTGCGTGTTGCCGCAACGATCAATATATCACCTGCTTCAAGTTCCGCCTCAAACGGCGGGAGGAAAGCCGTTTCGCCGCGCTGTATCATCCTCACGGTGACGCTTTTCAGGGCAGGGTAAAGCCCCGCAATCGGTTTCGTTCCAATCAGCGGATGGTTATGCGTCACCTGAATTTGCGCGATATATTGTCGGCCCGACTCGCTAATCTCGTCTTCCAATGAGGCGCGCTCTGGGAGGAGGAAGGGGCTCGCGAAAACAATATAGAGACAGCCAATTGCGGCAAGGATAATACCTGCCTGTGTCTGAGTGAAAAACCCAAGACCTTCGCCCGTCATGCGGATCAAAACGTCATTCACTAAGAGGTTCGTCGAGGAGCCAATCAGCGTCGTCATGCCCGCCAGAATGCAAATGAAACTGAGCGGCATCATATAGCGCGAGGCAGGCGTGCGCCGCTGCGAGGCCATCGCCGTCAACACGGGAATAAACATCACCACAATCGGCGTATTATTCATAAACATCGACACGGCAAAAGCGATGACGAAGACGAGCGCGAGCGTTCGGCGCGGGGCGACATTAAGCGAGGCATTAATCTTTAAAATAGGGCCTTCGAGCGCGCCCGTGTGGAACAGACCTTGCCCCACCACCAAAAGCGCCATGATGGTAATCAGGGCAGGCGCGGCAAAACCCGATAAAAGGGAGGCGCTGTCTAAACCGCTCGCGCCCTGCGGCGTGAAGAAATGAAAGAACAACAGCAGCGCCGTGACGATCCCAACCGAAATGGCCTCGATAGAAAATTTTTCGCGAAAATAGAGCACAACCGCGACCGTAATGAGGGCGATCGTCGCCCACATTTGCCATGTCACCGCCATATTCAACGCTTCGCCCATAAATAATTCGCCCCTTGAGAGATTTTATTTAACATCCCCCGCATCAATTGGGTAGAGAGAAGGCAGGTTTGATCAAACTATTTTGGAGAGAGATATGGCAAAGCTAGCCTTCCTCGGATTGGGCGTCATGGGATATCCTATGGCTGGGCACCTTGTAGCCGCAGGGCATGAGGTAACCGTGTGGAACCGCACAGAAGCCAAGGCGGATAAATGGGCCGAAAGCCATGATGGAGCGATGGCGGATTCTATTGAGGCCGCCGTATTTGAGGCTGATTTTGTAATGATGTGCGTTGGCGATGATCCGGATGTGGACGACGTAGCGGGCGCGGCTCTGCCGGCTATGCGAAAGGGTGCGGTATTGATCGACCATACGACGGCCTCTGCGGAATGCGCGCGGCGCGTTTATGCTTCGGCGGCAGAGCTAGGCATAGGTTTCGTTGACGCCCCAATATCTGGCGGCGAAGCGGGCGCGGTGAACGGGCAGCTTACGATTATGTGCGGCGGCGAAGAGGCGGCCTATGCCCGCGCCATTCCGATCATGAATGCCTACGCCAAAGCCACCAAGCTTTTGGGGCCGAGCGGGGCAGGGCAATTAACTAAAATGGTTAACCAGATTTGCATTGCGGGCATCCTCCAAGGCCTCGCCGAAGGGGTAAACTTCGCACAAAAGGCCGGACTTAACGTGGAAGACGTGGTTGACGCCATCGGCAAAGGCGCGGCGCAAAGCTGGCAGATGCTGAACCGCGCCGAGACAATGGCGGATGATAAATATGATTTCGGTTTTGCCGTCGATTGGATGCGCAAAGATCTCGGTATCGCCATCAAAGCGGCCAAGGATATTGACGCGGATGTGACATTAACGCGGCAAGTCGATCTTTATTATTCCCAAGTTCAAGCCATGGGCGGCGGGCGCTGGGATACATCGAGCCTTTTAAAACGGATCAAATAAACGCGTTTTTAAAGTTAAAAATCTATTTACAAATTAATTCGACCCGTTACTACGGCGCGCAGCCAATGTGGAATCATGTGAGACTATAGTATGGCTCTTATTTTTCTGGGGAAATATTATGAAAAAACTTATTTTACTGACTGTAATGGGCGTTTCTGCCTTCTCACTTGCTGCATGTGGTGGCGAAGATAAAGGTGATGCAAAAGTTGACGCGCCTGCAAAGGTTGAAGCTAGCGTTGTTGGCGATAGCTACACAAAAGCTGATTACATGCAGGCATGTAAAACAGCCATGACAGAAACTCAGTGTGAGTGTTATGTTGATTTTTACGCGTCTATCGGACTTGATATCACAGAGCTTGGTGACACAGATAAAGTTACAGCGGCTGTAACAAATCTAAAGCCAGAGCAAACAATGAAAATGATGGAGTGCGTACAGTAGTTCGCCCCACATTTAATTGATTACGGCCCTGCCTCTCGAGGCAGGGTTTTTTATTGCCAAAATGCAGCGTTAAGCGATAGGAAACTTCTATGACGCTCAAAGGCATTCTCGATAATTTCTCTCGCCGTTTTCTCGTGCGCATATTGGATGAAGAGCTCTCGCAAATTGTGTTTGTGGCCAAATGTTACCGCAATTTGGACACGCCCGCCAAAGAGCTCGCCTTTATCCTCGAAAACGTCATGCCGCGTTGGAACACAGCCCTAAAGGACGAGAGCCTTGGGCCTGTTTACACATCGCAAATCTATATCACCCTTGCGGCTTACTTGCGTAAATTTGGCTATGCCGATCCATTCATCACGGCGAGCGCCATAGAGGGCCTGCGCAAATTCGAGGGCGATGAATATGGCTTCATGCCCTCCCACCAATATAAAAAGGCCGTCAAAGCCATAGAGCTTCTAAGCGCCCCGGCCGAATACCACACCAAGAAACCGGGCCACAAAGCCACCGTCACCCAATACCGCGCGGGCGATAGGCTCTCTATCCGCCTTGGGGATAAATATGCCGCCGCCTATGTTACTGAAGTTACGGATGTCTATGAGGCGCTGTTGATGGCTGTCTACGATAATCTGTTTGACGCCAAACCCACAGCGAAGGATCTGGCGGGCATAGGCTGGACGGGGGAGGCCTACCGCGTGTCAAATCTAAATTATAACCCCGACCCCGCCGGCCAGTTCGATTTAATCGGCAACACGCCAGACCTTTATGAGGAAAAAACAGGCTGGATCGGGAGCGATATCTACAGCTTCCTAAGCAGTGCCGCCAAAGCTTTAGAGGCCGATTATTTGAAGGTTTGATGCGGTGGGTTTAAGCCGGAATTAAACCTATGATTTCACGCGAACACGTCTTATCGTTTCATCGTGGAAAACGAAGTGACATATGATGAATTGCGGGAGTGGCTATCAGCACAACCACGTGAGTTAATTAGTGCAATTTCCGCTCGAGCAGCGTTGCGTTTTATTCCGCTTTTTCATAATCATAGAAAGATATCATATCGGCTTAGCATAATTTTGCCATCTTTATGGGCTGCTGCAGCGACTGTATCTGCTAGTAGGTGGTCTGATAAAGGTATGGATTTTTCTAATGTTGGAACTGCTGTAGCATCTATTGCAGCTGCTAATTCTACAAATCCTGGTGCTGTTGCTGTTGCTAATGCGGTTGCTACTACTAATGTGTCTAACGTTGTGTCTGCTGCGACTCTTGCTGCGACCTCTACCTCGGCTAAATTTTCTTCAGATGTTATTTCCATGTCTGCGCTTTCTGCATGGAGAGATGATGTAAAAAAAGTCACATCTGGCTTTTGTGCTAAGGATCTCCTCCAATGTCCCTTATGGTACGAGGTTGACTTGCCTGCAAAGCTCAAAGACGATTGGGAGGGATTAAAGGCCACTCTTCTATCTGATGATTCGAATTGGTCAGTTTGGATAGACTGGTACGAAGACCGCCTTGTGGGGCGTCCGTTAATCGAAGAGATCGAAATTGGTGACCCTCAAAACGGTCAATATGGCCGTGTCTCTTTCCCCGCTGAGATGTATAAAGACCCACCTAAATTAAATGCCGCCCTCAAAGAGGTGATTGATAAGTATTGGGAAAAACAGCTTCAGCAAAACCCAAGCGCCGAAGTCTTTGACCTAACGCCTGAAATGAAAATCGTTTCGGCGACGCAAAGTTCGGGGTTGGGGCTGACCGTCACGCCTCAGCAACAAGAATGGTACAATGAATTTCGCGGGTCGGTGGATGAGGCTTTGCAAAGTGGGGGTAATGCGCTTGGGGCGGCGAAACGTTCGCTTGAACAACTCCTCGCGGTGCTGCCTGAAAATATGGAAGGGGGCCGTGTCCCACCAGTTTTCCGTAACACCAATCGTCTCCGTCGTACACTCGAAGCTCATAAAAAAGTTGCAGACAGCACAGAAGGTTTTGAACCCAACCGCCTCTCACCCGATACGGCTCACGCTCTCGAGGATGTGGTCGAAAGCTTCAATAATTTCCGCATCGGTGATGATGGCCTCATGCAGGCCGAAGCCAATGCTGTTGGTCCGCAAGAAGTTGAAGACATTCGTGAAGCCAATCTTCTTTTAGAGTCAATCATCTTTGATGGGGTTCAGCAAGAATTGATTGTTGGCGAAGCAGCCGAAGTCTTGCCAGAGATTATCAATGAAGAACGCAATGAAATAGCGACTCAAAATCATATTTTGGGTCGCATGGCGACTGAACAAAATAGACGCACATTATTGAATTTTGCGAAATCGGTTTTAGTGGGGATGCGTAATATAGACAAAGGTATCGCGAATTCGGCGACGGGTATAACCGTATTCACTACTGTGGTTTTAGCGAATGCACCTAATCTCATTAAATTTCTGGGGCAGTTCTCTACGGGTTTAAAAGAGCTAGCCCAGCGTTTGTTAACTGGACTCGCTTAACCACTCCGCAACCCTCGGCGCGAAATACGTCAACACCCCGTCGCATCCAGCTCTCTTAAAACACATCAGGCTTTCCATGATTGCGCGGTCGCCGTCTAGCCAGCCGTTTTGCGCGGCGGCCTCAATCATCGCGTATTCACCGCTCACCTGATAAGCATAGGTCGGCACGCCAAATTCGCGTTTTACGCGTGTGCAAATGTCGAGGTAGGGCATGCCGGGTTTGACCATCACCATATCTGCGCCCTCGTTGATATCGAGCGCGACCTCGCGCAGGGCTTCGTCTGTGTTGGCAGGGTCCATTTGATAGGTGCGTTTGTCCCCCGTCAGGGCGGTGGCCGAGCCAATCGCGTCGCGGTAAGGGCCGTAAAAGCCAGAGGCATATTTCGCCGCATAGGACATCATCATCACGTCGCTATGGCCCGCCGCGTCTATCGCGCGCCGCACGGCGCCTATGCGTCCGTCCATCATATCGGACGGCGCGACAACATCCGCGCCCGCCTCCGCCAGCATAACGCCGACTTCGCATAGTGCATCCAGCGTTGGGTCGTTTAATATCTCTCCATCATGGACAAGGCCGTCATGGCCGTGATCTGTATAGGGATCGAGCGCGACATCGACGATCACGCCCAGATCTGGGACGGTGGATTTAATCGCTTTGACGGCCATGGGGACAATGCCGTTCGGGTTAGCGGCTTCGTCGCCCGTTTCGTTTTTATATTTCGGATTGATATGCGGGAAGACGGCAATGGCGGGAATACCCAGCGCGGCGGCGCGCTTTGCGTCTTTGACGACCTCGTCAATGTTCACGCGGTCTACGCCCGGCATAGACGGCACAGGATCACGCGGCGTGTCGCCATCGGATAACACAATCGTCCAGATCAAATCATTGGCCGTCAGCGTGTTTTCCTGCACTAATCGGCGAGACCAATCGGCGGAGCGCGTGCGGCGCATACGTGTGGCGGGGAAGGCGGCGTTGATCGATGTCATGGTCTGTCCTCAGGTTTATGTGTTTATACAATGCAGTACGTGTAATGCCCAGTACTTATAGTGCGCCAATGCAAGTCCTCATCCTGAGGAGGCGCGCAGCGCCGTCTCGAAGGACGCGGACGGGATGACGTAAATTGTGTATGTATCACCAATCCTTCGAGTCTCACGGCTGCGCCGTGCCTCAGGATGAGAAGAAAACTTTAAGGGGTAGGGCATAGTCTTCCAAGACCTGCGGCGATTAGGGGCTTTTTAATCTGCGTAATTCAGGCTAGATACGACTCAGTTAAGTTTAAATCCGCGAAAGAGCGTAATGACTTCAGACACGACACGCATATCCACGCTTGATTACACGGCGCAGTTTAAGGCCGCCGTTAACAGTGTGCGCGAAGAAGGCCGCTACCGCGTTTTCCAAGATATCCGCCGCAAACGGGGTGCATTCCCGCAGGCGACATGGTACCCTGACGCGGCCACAGAGCGCGAAATCATCGTCTGGTGCTCCAACGATTACCTCGGCATGGGCCAGAATGAATGCGTGATCGAGGCGGTGAAATCTGCCGTGGACCAAGCTGGCACAGGTTCGGGCGGGACGCGTAATATTTCAGGCACAACGCATTATCACGTGCAGCTCGAAAAAGAGCTGGCGGATCTACACGCCAAAGACGCCGCCCTTGTGATGACATCGGGCTATGTGGCGAATGAGGCGACGCTCGGCGTGATGAGTAAAATCCTGCCCGGCCTGATTATATTTTCGGATGAGATGAACCACGCTTCGATGATTTCGGGCATACAGCGCGCGCGCTGTGAGAAGAAAATTTTCAAGCATAATGATCTGGCCGATTTGGAACGCTTGCTCGCGGCGGCCCCCGCTGATGCGCCAAAGCTCATCGCCTTTGAAAGTGTCTATTCAATGGATGCCGATATCGCCCCGATTAAAGAGATTTGCGACTTGGCCGATAAATATGGCGCGCTAACTTATATCGACGAAGTTCACGCCGTCGGCATGTACGGCCCGAAAGGCGGCGGCATATGCGAAGCGCGTGGCCTGATGGACCGCGTTGACATCATCCAAGCGACGCTCGCCAAAGCCTACGGCATGATCGGCGGCTATATCGCGGCGAATGACGATATTATCGACGCCGTGCGCTCTATGGCCTCGGGTTTTATCTTCACGACGTCCATTCCGCCCAGCACGGCGGCGGGCGCGCTGCGCAGTGTGCGCGTTTTGAAAATTACCCCGCAAGTTCGCACCGATCATCAAGAACGCGCAGCGGCGCTCAAAGCCCGTTTCCGCGCGGCTGGTTTCCCCTTCATTGACGGCGAGACGCATATTGTGCCGCTCATGGTTGGCGACCCCGTAAAGTGTAAAGCGATCTCGGACGCCCTGATCGAGCGCTTTGGCCTCTACGTACAGCCAATTAATTTCCCAACCGTCCCGCGCGGTACAGAGCGCCTGCGCTTCACGCCTAGCCCGTTCCACACGGACGCGATGATGGATCAGCTCATGGACGCGCTCAACACCGTCTGGGCGGAACATAATCTTAAGCGCGAACAGGTCGCTTAAATCAAACCACGGCGTTGCCGTAAAGGCACGCTGTGACCAACACATCCGAATTTGAGATTTTCCTCGCCACGCCTCCGGGGCTGGAGCATCTGCTTTTGGCCGAGGTGAAAGAGGCACGCTTCAAACGCCCCAAAGCGACAGGCGGCGGCGTCACCATTTGGGGCGATTGGAACGAAGTGTGGCGTGCGAACCTTACCCTGCGCGGCGCGTCCAAAGTCCTCGCCCGTATCGGTGAATTCCGCGCTTTCCATCTGGCGCAGCTTGATAAGCGCGCGCGTAAATTTCCGTGGCATGAATATCTTATGCCGGGGCATACGGTAAAGGTCGAAGTCGTGACCAACCGCAAAAGTAAAATCTACCACAGCGGCGCAGCTATACAGCGGATCGAAACCGCCATCCATGAAGTTTTCGGCGCGCCGATTGCCAAGACTATGGACGAAGCGGAGATCGTGATTAAGACGCGCATTGACGATAATAATGTGCTGATCTCCGTCGATACATCGGGCACGGGCCTGCATAAACGCGGCCATAAACAAGCGATGGGCAAAGCGCCTCTGCGCGAGACAATGGCGGCGTTGGCGCTGCGTGGGTGCCGCTATACGGGGGAAGAGCCTGTACTGGATCCCATGTGCGGCTCGGGCACGTTCTTGATCGAAGCGGCGGAAATTTCGCGCAATTTAATGGCGGGCAGGGCGCGTAAATTCACCTTTGAAAAACTCGCGACCTATGACGCCGCCGCCGTGCAAGCGATCAAGGATAATTGGAAACCGAGGGACAGCGCGCAGCGTTTCTACGGCTCTGACCGCAATATCAACGTCATCGGTTTCGCCAAAGAAAACGCAGAGCGCGCAGGCGTGGCCGATATCTGTGATTTCACCCCGACCGCGCTGTCCAATATTACCCGCCCCGAAGGGCCAGCGGGCCTCGTCATGGTCAATCCGCCTTACGGCTCCCGGGTCGGTAAAAAGAACGACCTCTTCGCGCTCTATAATTCATTCGGCGCCGTGATGATGGAGCGCTTTTCGGGCTGGCGCATCGGCATGATAACAGCCGACATACAGCTCGCCGAAGCCACAAACCTCCCCTGGCTCCCCATGAGCGCGCCGATAGCTCACGGCGGATTGAAGGTAAGGCTGTTTAAAACGGATGTGCTGGCGTAACTGCCGCGTCTAACTCACCAAGCCCATATGTTCGCGGAAGCGGCGGATGAATTCTTTTTGTTCAGTGTTGGCCCCGCCGTCTACGGCGGCGACGCTTTCCATCATGGCGGCGAGGCGTGTTGCGTCTTCGCGTTCAATATGGTCTCGGAAAATTTTCACCATCGGAAAGAGTGCGCTTTCTGGCAGGACGATGTCATGGGTAATGCCTGCGATCTGGCGCATTATGCCGTCTGCGTCTTCTGTGCTGAGATGCATATCAGCGCGCAGCGCAGACACAATCGCCAGTTCGGCATTTTCCGTGACACACCGTTCATCGCTCATTCGCGCGGTGGCGAGGAGCATAACCGTGGCGGCCTCTAATGGGGTTTCGATCAAATCATGACCGCGTTTATTATAGTTTTTCGCAAAGCGCCGTTTGCGTGGCAAGTTCGCCAGTTCATTGGCTGTGCTCGCGATTTCTCGTGCGCCCTGTGACGCTCGCCCGAGCCAAAAGACAAGCGTGGCGATAGCGATGAGTGTGCCAATAACAAAATGCATAATACCCCTCTAATTCAACGAAGTGTATCACGCAAAGGTAGCTTGTCCAGTTTGGCTTATTCTTACCATAAGCGCGGAATAGTCGCATTAGCTGTACTAATTTTGGCAAGCTTAGGATTGCACCTTTGCGCGCGCGCGGCTATCACGCGAAAGCAATTTTACTGACGGAGCCTGCCATGAGCGCGACTGCCCATTTGAGTAACTATTTCACCCAGAGCCTGAAGGATCGTGATCCTGAGCTTTATGCCTCTATGGCGGATGAATATGATCGCCAGCAGCATGAGATCGAACTGATCGCCTCTGAAAACATTGTCTCTAAGGCCGTGATGGAAGCGCAAGGCTCTGTGCTGACGAATAAATATGCCGAAGGTTATCCGGGCAAGCGCTATTACGGCGGCTGCCAACATGTGGACGTGGCGGAAACTTTGGCGATTTCTCGCGCGTGTGAATTGTTTGATTGCGGCTTTGCCAATGTGCAGCCGAACTCTGGATCACAAGCTAACCAAGGTGTCTTCCTCGCGCTGCTCCAGCCCGGCGATACGATCATGGGGATGGATCTGGCCTCTGGCGGACACCTTACGCATGGCGCGCCGCCCAACATGTCAGGCAAATGGTTTAACGCGATTACTTATGGCGTGACGCGCGATACCAATACGATTGATTATGATCAAGTCGAAGCGCTTGCGCTGGAGCATAAGCCGAAGATCATTATCTGCGGCGGGTCTGCTTATTCGCGTGTGATCGATTTTGCCCGTTTCCGTGCAATCGCCGATAAAGTTGGCGCGTATTTGCATGTTGATATGGCGCATTTCGCTGGCCTTGTCGCTGGCGGCACGCACCCAAGCCCGTTCCCGCATGCTCATGTTGCGACGACGACAACGCATAAGACCTTGCGCGGTCCACGCGGCGGGATGATCCTGACGAATGACGAAGGGCTCGCGAAGAAGTTTAACTCGGCGATTTTCCCTGGGCTCCAAGGCGGGCCATTGATGCACGTGATTGCGGGCAAGGCAGCGGCGTTTAAAGACGCGCTTCAGCCTGAGTTCAAAGCCTATAGCCAAGCCGTGATTGATAATTGCAAAGCGATGGCCGAAGCCCTTGTTGAGGCGGGTTATGCGGTTGTCACAGGGGGCACGGACACGCACCTTGCCTTGATTGATCTCTCGCCTAAAGGCGTGAAGGGGCGTTCAGCCGAGAAGGCTTTGGGCCGCGCTTATATTACTTGTAATAAAAACGGCATTCCGTTCGACACAGAGAAATTTACCATCACATCCGGCATTCGCGTCGGTTCGCCTGCGGGGACAACGCGCGGCTTTGGCGTCGAAGAGTTCCGCGAGATTGGCAAGTTGATGGCAGAAGTACTTGATGCATTGGCAGAGAACCCGAAAGGGGACCGCGACGTCGAAGAAAGCGTAAAGCAGCGCGTGAAGGCGTTAACGGCGCGTTTCCCGATCTACGACGGCGCATCTTAACCTTCTATTAGGCATAATTGCCGTATTGATTCTCGTGAATCGGTGAGTTTGTTTTGTGATATTATCAGCAAAATAAGAGCTTATCCCTTTAGGAGAGCGCCATGAGGCTAAAGATTGCTATTGCTACGAGCTTGTTGCTAACGGCTTGCACACCTTACAGTCCTCATAGTGACAAGATGCAACGTAGCAGTATGAAGTATCAATCTGCGGCTATGTATGCACAAGGATGCGGGACTACGAGAGTCGTGATGGCAAATGTAGCTTGCTCTGCGCCTAATAGAGTGGGCATGCCACAAATGGTTGGTGCTGGTGGCATGCCATATGGTGCTGCAGGGCCATATATGACGCCTGGAGAGCTTGCGGCTATGAATCGTGATATTTCGCGTGAGTATCCGCATGATATGCACGCTACGCTTGATCATAATATTGCGCGTAACGGGTTGTATGGCGCATCAGGTATGCGCCCTTCTTATATGGGGCGTAAAGTACCATATAAATATGGAAGTTTAGGTGCTGTTGCGTATGATGTTGGTAATGATTTCGGTGGCTTGCAAACTCGCCTCGGCTACCAAACTTCTGGAATTTTAGGGGCAGAGGTTGAAGGTTCTCTTGGATTCGTAAATAATAAACGCCTCAGAAGAACTTTAGCTCAGGATGGTAACATTGATTACGGTGTCAAAAGTTCTTTGGGGGCATTTGCTGTTGGACGTGTCGAATTTAGTCGTAAGACTGATTTGTTGGCTCGCGTGGGATATCACACGTCAAATCTGAAAGTCGGGTCTTACGCTGCGCAACCGGATGATAATGCGGCGCCTTGTGATCCATCTGCTGGTCCATGCCCTGTTCTTCCTATTATAACTCAAGATTTTTTTGACCCAATTGAAACATCGTCTCGTAGTCAAGGTGGTATCGCCTTTGGCGCTGGTGTTGAAAGTAAGATAAATCCAACAGATATTCTCCGTGCGGATATTACGGCTTATGATATGGGAACAGCCTACCACACGGCTTTGTCTCTTGGTTATTTACGACGCTTTTAAAGCCGTATTTTTATTTCATAGAAAAGAGATCGTTCAAATTATTTGATGGAAATTTGAGTGTTAAGGATTAGGTAAGCTTAAGTTCTGCATGCTATGTGTTGTTTTGATATTTTTAATGACTTGTTAACCTTGGTTAAAGTGTTTGCATTCGAATCTCGTTGATATTTCAATTTTATTAACCCCTTAAGCGCATTTCCCCGCTTGTGATAAGTGGGAGAATGATATGAAAAAACAACTTATTTTAACGACAGGTATTGTCCTGTCTGCATGTTCTAACTCTGGACATCAAAGTGGCGGTAACGCCTATAACGCACCTCAATACATGGGGGGGCAATACCAAATGAATGGGCAAGTTGCTGGAATGCCAACGGGTGGATGCGCGCCAGCGCCTATTCCAACGCCGTGCGTAACGTCGACACGGCCTGCGCCTTGTGCCACACCTTTACCTACGCCATGCTCGCAGGAGGCTAGGATGGGGTCGCGTGTTGGTTTTCCATATGCTTTAGGCGGAGCTGCGTTTGGTGCAGGTGGAGTAGCTTTGTTGCATAATAATAATGGCAATTCGAATGGGTACTCTGTTAGACCTAACCAGCAAAATCAAGCCATGCAACAGCAACATCATATGCAAATTTTACAAGAAAAGAAATGGCACCGTCCAACACATAACGTAGCTATGGCTCATCACATGGGGCGTGCAGGGTTGCGCAATTCGTACATGGCACGCAAAATGCCATATACGTATGGTGACATTGGGGTTGTGAATAATGACTTTGGTAAAAAATTAGGTGGGGTACAAGCTCGGCTTGGTTATCAAACGGCTGGTGTTCTTGGCGCTGAAATTGAGGGGTCGCTCGGTGTTGTGAATAAGAAAAATATTGATCTGACGACATTAGATGTTGGCGAATCAAAACTTACAAATGTTAAAAGCTCCGTTGCTGGTTTTGCCGTTGCTCGCTTTGATGCTGCCCCTGGCGTGAAATTAATTGCACGTGCCGGTATGCATAGTTCAAAAGCA
>JBMYWT010000063.1:0-16569 GCA_049607665.1 Maricaulaceae bacterium | reverse complement strand
AGCGCACAAATATCGTGTCGATCCGCGAGATTTTTAATGGCCTATTTAATATCTCCGTCTTTGTGATCGGCTTTATGGTGTTCCTGCCGGATAGCTCTGATTTTGAGGATGGCATGATGAACCAAGCGGGCTATGCGCCTTTGGCTTTGACGATGGCGATTATTGGCTGTGTGGGGGCGTTGATCGCGACCTTTGGGACGCGGCATAAAATCCCCGATTTAACACGCCACAAAGATGACGAGCCCGCGCCGTGGCACGCGATGTTCACAGAGCTTCGCCGCGCGGCCAAGCTTAAATCTTTCCGCGTTGTGACCTGGAGCTATAGCTCTATGGCTGTGCTCTACGGCATTAGCGGCGCGCTGAGCTTTTATTACGGCGTCTATCTGTGGCAGTTTTCTCAAGATGCCAAAGCGCTCTTTGCGATGGTGCCTGTTTTAATTCTTTTGCCTGCGACGCTTTCCGCTTCTGTCTTGGCGGCCAAGCTCGATAAGCGCGAAGCGGCGATGATCTTTGCTGTGACTTTCTTCTTGGGCTCAATCCTACCTTATGCCGCCTATTTGCTCGGGGCTATACCGCCGATTGGCGATCCGTCGCTCTTTCTTATTCTCGCGCTTTGCCATGCGGTTGGCAGCATAGGCATCACGGGGATTATCATTCTGTGCTATTCAATGCTGGCGGATGTGGCCGATGAAATGGAGCTTCTGACGTCGAAACGCCAAGAAGGTATTTTATATTCGGCGCTGTCATTTGTGCAAAAATTGACCTTTACCATCGGTACGGGTTTCGCCAGTTTCGCGCTCTACGTCATTAGTTTCCCAAAGCAAATGAAGCCGAGTCAAATCCCGCAAGAGACGATTAGCCATTTGGCGATGGTCGGCTTTGGGACGGCCTTGGTGTTTGGTGTTTTGACGCTTATTTGTTTTTGGGGCTATCCGCTCACGCGCTCCAAAGTCGCTGAGATTCAATCCAAGTTAAAGACGCCGAAGGGGGCTTAGGAATGAAAAAAGCTATTATGTGGGTGATCGGCGGTCTTGTTTTGGCTGTGCTGATTTACAAAGTGTTGGCGTCGATTTCTATTCGCCCGATTGATAAATCTTTTCAACTCGGGGAGCTGTCGTCCCTGAAAAGCCGCGCGGAGCATTATGCTTTGGGCTATCAGCCTGACCTGATTTACTCGGAAACGCGCGAGCGCTGTGCGGCGCAATACCCGACTAAAAAGGCGATGTTTGGCGATTTGCATATTCATACGGCGTTGTCGGCGGATGCCTTTCCCGATGGCACGCGCACCTTTCCGGATGATGTTTATAAATTTGCAAAGGGGCAGGCGATTAATATTCCCACACCCGAAGGCGAAATCCAGCGCACAATGCAGCTCCCTCGTCCGCTGGATTTTGCTGCCGTTACGGATCACGCCGAGACATTTGGCGAGGGCTACATCTGCCGTACGCCAGGCGCGTTTGCGGGCTATGAGAGCAAAGCTTGCCAGAAATTTCGCGCAGGCGGAGAGGCGGGCGTTCGCGTCTTTATGACACAAAATGCCAAGATCACACCCTCGCGCCGCGAAGACGTGTGCGGCAAAGATTTGAAGGATTGCAAAGCGGCGGATAAGATCGTTTGGGACGACGTCATTCGCTCCGCCGAAGACGCCTATGACCGCACGGCGGATTGCGGCTTCACCAGTTTTGTCGGCTATGAATATACGCGCGCGCCCAATGCCATGCATTTGCACCGCAATAATATTTTCAAAAACGCCGAGGTTCCCGCGCGCGCCTTAACGCATCAGAGCCACCCGCTGGCGCATTTATTACTCCAAGGTCTGGAGCAGGAATGCCGCCAAGGGATTGCGGGCTGTGACGTGATTTCGATCCCGCATAATTCAAATATCTCTGGCGGCAATGCGTTTAACCCGCGCGAGCTAGAGGGGTTTTCCGTCGAAACGCAGAGTGCCTACCGCGCCTATCGTAATTCCTTTGACCGTCTGATGGAGATCACCCAGCACAAAGGCACGTCGGAATGTATCAATGGCGTGAGCGATATTTTGGGCGACACGGATGAGCTGTGTGACGTCGAGGCGCTACGGCAATTTGACCAAGAAGAACGTGCCGTGCGGCTTAATTCAGTTGTGCCTGATTTGGCGGGTTCCGATAGCCCTGAATGCAGTAACAAACATTTTGATCCCAAACATAATCTCTCTAAGGGCTTTTGCTTGTCCTCGCGTGATTATGCGCGCGGCGCTCTGCTGGCGGGGATGGAGACGGAAGCCGCGTCGGGAGCGGGGGCTGGCGCCAACCCCTATGAGTTCGGCTTCATCGGCAGTTCTGACACCCATATCAGCCTCGCGGGCGCAACAGAGGAAGTGCCGTGGCAGGGCCATATCGCCTATGAGACGGACCTAGAGGGGCGTCTGGGTGAGGCGGGGCTTGGGCGCTATAACCGCCTCGTGAGTAATCCCGGCGGCCTTGCGGGTATCTATGCGAGTGAGAACTCGCGTGATGCGATTTTCCAATCTATGAAACGGCGCGAAGCCTTTGCGACGTCTGGCACACGCATTGAGCCGCGCTTCTTTGCGGGGGATTTTGACGGCGGCATATGTGATGATCCGAACTGGCTTGCGCGTGCCTATGCGGGCGGCACGCCCATGGGATCAAAACTCGCGGCGCGAGCTGGCGGCTTTGATTTCATCGCGCAGGCCCGCCGTGATGATCGCTCGCTCCCGCTAGAGCGCTTGCAACTCGTCAAAGGCTGGCTGGAGCCCAATGGTGAGATGCATAATAAGGTGATCGATCTGGCGGTGAACGAAAGCGGCGCGGATAAATTTTGCGCAGTTTACCGCGACGAAGATTACAACCCAGAGCAGCCCGCCTATTACTACGTTAGAACCGCAGAGCTCTCTTCCGCGCGTTGGAGCGCCGCGCAATGCGCAGCGACGGCCGAGGAGGATCGACCAGAGGCGTGCACGAATGAGCAGCCCGAAACCATCCAAGAAATGGCCTGGACCTCCCCCATATGGATCACGCCAAATTACACCCAACCCATAAAAGTTCCGCACAATGAAGATATTGATGGTAGCGGGCATGGGCATTAGCGGAACATGTGGTTTGCCGCTATTCAAAGGCTAGCTTTGCTGTAAAGAGAGAGCATGCCGCCTAGCTCTCTTTATTCCCCGCGCGAAGAATTTGCTAATGCTTTGACGCATGGCGTTGGGTTTTTGGTATCTGCTTCTGCGCTGGTTTATATGATGCGGGTTATGCCGCCTAGCTATAGCGCCGTGCAGACAGTCGGCGTTATTGTTTACGGCGTCAGTTTAATGTTGATGTTTTTATCTTCAACGCTTTACCACGCCATAAACCATCCAAACGCAAAACCCGCCTTAAAGCGCTTTGACCATTGCGCGATTTATTTGCTCATCGCGGGGACCTATACGCCGATTTTTACCATTGCCGTGCAATCAAATTTATCGATTGTGATATTGATAATCGTCTGGGGCATGGCCGTGATTGGCGTGGTCTTTAAGGCATTTTTTGCGGGGCGGTTTGAACGTCTGTCTGTTGGCGTTTATCTGGCGATGGGCTGGATTGGCGCGGTGATGCTATATAAAGTTTATCAAGACATGGAGACGGCGGCCTTCGCGCTATTGTTAGGCGGCGGGCTATTATATAGCGCTGGCGTCATCTTTTACGTCAATAAACGCATCCCCTTTAATCACGCCATTTGGCATTGTTTTGTCGCGGGCGGCGCGCTCTGTCATTGCCTGTTGATCGCCAAATATATCGTTGGCGCGGGTTAAATATGCTCCTGCACTATGGTTCGGCTAAGTGGTATTATGGCATGATGTATGTTGGCATGAAAGTATCTTGAGTGCGTGGTAGGGGGAAAGGAACTGGAATATCGGGCCTTGTCACTAGGAAATGTTGCTAGCGCACTAAAAAGCACAGTAAAGTAGGAAAATGGTAGGGGGAGAGGGACTTGAACCCCCAACCACCCCGTTATGAGCGGGGGGCTCTAACCAATTGAGCTATCCCCCCGTTGGTTGTGCGCGGTATATAGCGCGGGGCCGCCGATGAGAAAAGGGATAAGTTGCGCCTTTGTGAAATATCTTTTTGCGGGCGGTTATGATGCCTGCGACCTATTTTAGGCTTGGCGAGTCGGCGCTTTCGGGCCATCAAGCGGCATGACTGGCTGGCCGATATTGATAGCGCAAACATTGCTGACCTATGTGGGGTTCACGGCGATTATCATTGCGCGCTATTTTTTAATCGTTTGGCCGATCCATAAGATGCTTTGGGGTCGGGACGCGGCAAAGGTGAAGGCGAGGCGGCTGTCGAAACGTGAGCCGACGCGCGCCACGATCCGTCATGAAATTATGCTCTCTGTGATCTCGGCGTTTATCTATGCCGCGCCCGCCGCGATTGTCACGGAAATGTGGAAAGCGGGCGGTACGGCCATGTATAGCGGTCTGCCTGTTGGCGCGGCGGCCTGGGCCTATATTGCGGGGAGTTGCTTGTTTTACCTCTTCGTGCAGGACACGTGGTTTTATTGGACGCACCGCGCCATGCATCATAAGAAATTATTTTCATGGACGCATTCGGGGCATCATAAATCTGTGCAGCCAACGCCGTGGGCGAGCTTTTCTTTTGACCCCATAGAGGCCGTAAGCAGTGCGTGGCTCTTGCCCGTGCTGGCGCTTTTCGTGCCGATCCATGTCGGGGCGGCGCTGGCGCTCTTGATGATTATGACGATCAACGCCGTGTTTAATCACGCGGGCTGGGAGGTCTATCCTGATCGCTGGATAAAGGGCTGGTTTGGCAAAATCTTCATCACGGCGGCGCATCACAATCTGCATCACACGAATTTTAAAGGTAATTACGGCCTGTATTTTCGGTTCTGGGATTATGTCGGCGGCACGGATCGCGGCCAAGTTTAAGAGAGTGGTTTAGGGTATGGATAAAGCAAAAATATACGCTGAGGTCGCGGCGGAAATTGCAGCGGTGATTGACGGGGAGGCGTCGCGTACGGCGCGCATGGCGAGCGCGTCTTGTTTGCTCGCCCAGGCGTTTTCGGAATTTTTCTGGACGGGGTTTTATGTGGTTGATCCGCATAAGGACGCGGAGCTTGTTGTGGGGCCATATCAGGGCACGCTGGGGTGTTTGCGCATTCCGTTTTCGCGCGGTGTGTGCGGAGCCTGCGCGAGCCGTAGAGAGACTGTGATTGTCAAAGACGTCCATGCTTTCCCCGGCCATATTGCCTGCGATACGCGCACAAATTCCGAAATCGTCGTGCCTGTCTTTGACGAAGCGGGCGCGCTCTATGCGGTGCTGGATGTGGACTCAGAGAGCCACGGCACGTTTGACGAAATTGACCAAGTGGGACTAGAGGCGATCTGCAAAGGGTTGTTGACGGGTGCGAGTCAGCACTAAACAGGTGCTTTAAGGCTGTTAAATTTTGTCTGCGGGGATCTCTCCGATTGGGCGTGTCGGCGTTGGGTTTTCCCACGCGGTTTCGACAAGCTCCAAAGCGGCTTCCGGCGTTTCAGCTTCGAATATGCCCTCATTCATCCATTCGGGCGTGAATCCATTTCCGATCGTGTGATTAAACAGGGCCAATAGCGGCGCCCAATAACCATCATTGCTTAAGAAAACGACGGGTTTTTTGTGAAGCTGTAGGCGCATCCATGAGATGATTTCAACCGCTTCTTCGAGTGTGCCAATGCCGCCAGGAAGAACGATAAAGGCATCCGAAGCATCATACATTTTCTTTTTGCGCGTATGCATATCTGGCACGATGTCATGAGGGACGTCTTTTAGGAGTTTTTCAAGCTCTTTTAAAAATTCAGGGATAATCCCCAGCACGTCTCCACCGGCCTTATGCGCGGAGCGGGCAGTGGCCCCCATAAGGCCCGACCCGCCGCCGCCATAGACAAGCCTATGGCCTGCGCCGGCAATGGCAGAGCCCGTTGCTTCGGCCAAAGCCATGTACCGAGGATGGTCGCCAGGCTTTGAGCCGCAAAAAACACAGATTGATTTTGCAATAGAGCTTGAATTTATATCTTTGGACGTCATGATTTTACTTATCGAATTTGCAGGTCATAAAGTTTAGGCTTAGCAGATCGATATATATTGGAAAGTTTTTCTGAGGACTTTTGATGCGATTTCACCTTTTGTCTTTATTACTAGCGCTTTTCGCCTGTGTGCTGGCGATATTTGTTGGCGCAGGTTATTTGCGTAATAGGCCCCAGCCGCCGGAACCCGTTGCCAAGTCTGATACAGGCCCAGAGATCCGGCCTGTTGGCGCGGTGACACCCGCTTTGTTTAAAACTGTTACAGAAGAAGAAGGCCTCCTGCGCATGGGCGGCACAAGCGAGCCGAATATTGTTCTGTCGATTTTGCAAAACGGCCAAAAACTGCGCGAAGTTGAGGTTGATGAAGAGGGCGTTTGGAGTTTCTCTCTGCCCGTCATGAATGAAGATATACAAGTGATTGACTTGGTGATGTATTTAGAAAACGGCGCGCGTATTCGTTCTGATGAAACCATATTCCGTATTCCGTATAAAATGCCAGATGTCCCAGAGGAGGTGAGCGAAGAAGACGGTGATGTTGAAGAGCAGTTAGCGGATGAGGGGGCCGCTATATTGGAAGATGCAATGATCGAAGAGGTCCTTGGCGGTAATGAGGACGTTCCGCAACTGCCGAAAATGCAAAGCCTGCTCTTGATTGCTACGCCGGGAGGTCCGTCGCGTATTATTAAAAGCCCATTTGGCGAGCTACCTTCTATGGGCGCGCTTACTTTAGGGCCTGTTGATTATGATGATAGCGGGGGCGCATTATTTAGCGGAACGTCGAGTGAACCGGGACGCGTTGGAATTTATGTCGGCAATAGTTTCATAGGTGAGGCCGTTATTGCGGATGACGGGAAGTGGTTTTTCATTGTCAGTGAAACTTTGCCTTTGGGGACGTATACGCTCTCATTTGAGCTTATCCGTGACGAGGCTAAAGGCGAGCGTCTTATGGTTCCTTTTGAACGCCTTGCGCCAACTAATGCCCGAATTAATTCGGGTAGAGTATTTGTTCGTTACAAAGCTGAAGCTTGGCAAATGCGCCGCCCCTTACTCGGAGGCGGGGCACAATATACAGCCGTGTTTGCGCCAATAGAGGCGCCGCAGATGGAAGGTGAGCCTTGAATAGAGAGGCGCCAAACGCTATAAAGGTGTTATTCTGCAGGGCTTTCTATTTCAGCTTTTTTGCCCTTTTCACTACTGCGTATATAATCGTAAATGCGCTTAAAGCGACGGCCCATAACGGTGGGCGCCGCGAGCATAACGGGCGTTAGGATGAGCGTCAGCAGCGTCGCGAAACCAAGACCTGAAGCCACCGTATATGAAATCGGCGCCCAGATATCAGACGTCCCTGATCCTTTGGTAGAGAACACGCCTGTAAAGATGTCGGCTTTCCATCCCAAAATCAACGGCATGAGGCCAACAACGGTGGTCAGCGTCGTGAGCACCACAGGGCGCAGGCGCTGCGCGGCGGTGCGCATGGCGGCGTCTACAGGCTCAAAGCCGTTCTTTAAAAGGCGCTGATAGGTATCAATCAAGACGATGTTATTATTCACCACAATCCCCGCCAGAGCGATGACGCCTGTCCCCGTTAAAATCATACTGACGTAAGGGTAGAAGGTCAGGCCGAGCAATACGCCAAAGACGGACAGAATTACCGAGAACAGCGTCAGGAAGACGTGGTAGAAGCTGTTAAATTGCAGCAGCAGGATCACGCCCATCATAAGCAGGATCGCGAGGCCAGCCGCCTTAAAGAACTCAAGCGCGGCCGCGTTTTCTTCTTCTTGGCCGAGGAATTTATAATTTACACCCGCTGGTAAACCCGCGTCGTCTTTGAGCCAGTCCCGCAGCTCTTGGACTTGGACATTTGTCGCGAAGCCTTTGACGGAATTGGCCTGAACCTCATAAACAAAAGCCTGATCGCGGCGCTCGATTTTATCTTGGCGGCGTTTGGGCTCACGCTTAACCACGGCACTGATCGGGATTGCGCCATTGGGTGTTTGAATGCGCAAGCGGTCAAGATTATCAAGTCCCCGCGCGTCCTCAGGGTAGCGAATGCGGATATCGACTTCTTCGTCAGCATCAAGCGGGCGGTACTGCCCCACCAATGTGCCGTCGGTTAAAAGCTGCACGGCGGCGCCAATACGGCCAATATCAAGGCCCAGCCGCCCCGCTTCGGCGCGGTCGACATTAAGCACCCATTCCACACCGGGAAGGGGGAGGCTGTCTTCGACGTCGCTAATGCCTTCGGTGTCCTCAAGCTTGCGGCGCACCATCAATGTGGCTTGGCGCAGATCTTCAGGGTTTTCAGAGGTGAGCTGTAGGCCCAAATCTTTGCCTATGGGCGGCCCAGCACTGGTGGCGGTGATTTCAACGACAATTCCCGGAATGCCCTGCACGGCCTCTTCGACAGCGTCCATGACATAGCTGACGGAGGGGCGGTCATCATAGTCCATAAGCTGTAGGAAGATACGCGCCGCCGTATCGGACGGCACATTTTCAGGGCCGCTGATATTGCCGCGCCCAGAGGCGCCGTCGCCGGCCACTGTGTAAATCGAGTCGATGCCGGGGACGTCTTTTAGGCGCGCTTCGATAATCCTTCCGATGGCTAGATCACTTTCAGGTGTTGTATTGCCGCGAATACGGGCCATGACGTAAACTTCGTCACTTGGGTTTTCCGTGAAGAACTCAACGGGTTTCGGCGGCGGGCCAGCCATAGAGGCTTTGAAGCTGGAGAGTATGATAAACAAAACTAAAACGGTTGCGCCCATAACAAGTAGCGGGAAGCGAATGATAGCGTTGATGAAGCGCACATAGACGCCCGTAAAGCCTGTCGCGGCGAGGGGGTCGCCGTCCACGCCAGAGAGCGCTTGGAGGTTGCCCGTGGGTTTGCTGATTTTTCTGGGGCCGATTAGGCTGCCCATTGTAGGCAGGAAAATAATCGCCATTAACATGGACGCGGTCAGTACATAGATCATCGTCAGCGGGAAGAAGGCCATAAACTTACCCGTCACATCATCCCAAAACAGGAGCGGGATAAAGGCCGCCAACGTGGTCGCCGTAGAGGACACAATCGGCCAGAACATACGTTCGCCTGCTGTCTGGAAGGCTTCGCGCCGCGAGAGCCCTTCGGCGAGTTTACGGTCGGCATATTCGATAATGACAATCGCGCTATCCACCAGCACGCCCACAGAGAGGATCAATCCGAAAAGGATCATCATATTGATCGACTGTCCGTTCACCCAAAACAGGAAGATCGACATGAGGAAACTGGCAGGGATCGCCCAACCAACAAAGAGCGCCGAACGCAGACCGAGCGCAAAAATACAGACAATAAACACAAGGATAATCGCGTTGATAATAGAGGTCGTAAGCGAGTTCACCATTTCTAAAATATAATTGGAGCGCTCTTGGGAATAGCTGATTTCAATGGTCGACGGCCAATCTTCTTGGGACATGACATCATCAACAAGCGTTTGCACAAGATCGGTTGTTTGCAAAATATTTTCGCCTTGGCGCTTGGAGACTTCAATCGACACAGAAGCTGCGCCGTTGAAATTGGCGTAGGTTTTTACGTCTTTAAATGTGCGGCGCACGTTTGAAATATCGGCCATGGTGACGACAGCCCCATTGGGGGAGCTGCGGACAACAAGGCCCGCGAGGTCTTCGGGGGTTTCGATCAAGCCGGGCAGTTTGACGTTGAATTTGCCCGTCTCTGATTGCAGCGTGCCAGCCGTAATCAGGCTGTTATTGCGGGCTACGGCGGCGGCAATTTCGTCAAAGGTAATGCCAGAGGATTCGATCAAAGCAGGGTCAAGCTCGGCCTCTAGCACGTCTGTGCGCTCGCCTGAGATATTGGCTTCGAGGACAGAGGGCAGGCCTTCAATGCGGCGCTTTAGGTCTTTGGCGCGATACTGCAATTCGCGCTGCGGGGCGTCGCCGTACAGGTTAATCACGAGGATAGGCAGGGTCGCCATGTTAAATTCTTCGATCACAGGCTCGCGCGCCTCAAGCGGGAATTCCCCGCGCGCTTTGTTGATCTTATCTGTGATCTGCTGAAGGGCGCGGTCCTTGTCAAAAGAGGCGTTAAATTCGAGCATCATATAGGCGGCAGAGTTGGTCGCCACGCCGTCCATACGCTTGAGGCCGTCAATGGATTTTAGTTCCGTTTCCATTGGCCGCACGAGGAGCCTCTGTGCGTCTTCGGGGGAGACGCCCGGCAGGATCACGCGCACACTAAATAGCGGGACGGGGATATCGGGCTCAGCGTCCAGCGCGAGGCGCCCCATAGAGAACAAACCGCCAATCACAGCAAAGAGCATCAGGCCCATTGTCATGCGCCAATTACGAATAGAAAAACCGACAATAGCGTTCATTCTACAGTTCCTTTAAGCAGGCAGCCATTCATGGGCTGACCTAATAATGACCTGCGTGATAGCGCAGGGTGCGCGCGGGAGTAGCGCAGTAATAGTGGCGGCCTAGCGCTGCGTGCCGTCGAGTACGGCGTCAACTTTCACGCCGACGCTCACGAAGTCTTGGCCTTGAACAATCAGGCGCGTTTGATCAGGCAGGCCTGTGACCCAAACGCCACTGGCTTGCTCGTCAATCGTTTTGGTTTGGGCGAAGCGGACGGTGTCGTCATAATCAAGATAACGAACGCCGACTTGGCCGTCTTCACTTATCGCCAAAATATGCGAGGGGATTAGATGCGCTTTCACCGCGCCTGCGCCGAGCTGCACTGTCGCCGTAACACCGCCCTTTAAGGTGAGGTCGGGGTTGGGCAGTGTGATTTCCGTGCGGAAAGTGCGCGTAGACGGATTGGCGCGCGATTCAATCATGCGCACGCGTCCCGTTAATGTCTCGCCCGTCGCGAGCTCTACAGCAGCATCTTGCCCGATTTTGATATTGGCGATTTGCGTTTCCGACAGATCAGCGGCCACCACCATCGGGTCAAGCTCTATCAGCATACCGCAAGCCTGCCCGGGTGCGAGATAGTCGCCCACTTCGGCCATGCGCATTTCGAACACGCCCGCAAAAGGCGCGCGCATGTTGACGTTATCCAGCTCGATCTCAGCCTGCTTCACGCTCGCCCGCGCGCCGTCGAGCTGCGCTTGTAATTTCGCGAGCTGCACAGCCGAGCGGTAGCCTTTTTCGACGAGTGTCTTCGTCGAGTTTAAATCAAATTCAGCGGAGGCAAAGGCGGCGCGGGCCTGATCGACGCGCGCCTGACGGGCGTCAATATCTTGGCGGCAGAGGATGTCGCCGCGCTTGACGGCTGCGCCTTCTTGGGCGGGCGTGGATTTCACAAGGCCCATCGTCTCGGCCTTGACCGCGACTTCGCGGTTGGCTTCGGTGCGGCCATAGAGGCGGAAGCTGTTTTGGTGGGCGACGGCGCGGATATTTTGCACAACGACCTGCGGGCGAGCCTTGTTTTTCGCAGCGTCGCTTTCGGGGGCTGTGACAGCCTCTAGTTTTTCGGCAATATTATTGACTTTTTTCGATCCAGCTTTGGCGTTATCGCCCGAATTCATCCAAAACCAAAGGCCGATGATGATGACCGCGAGGAGGGAAATGGCGTGTGAAGCTCTGAATTGCATGGGCGTGCACTCTTTAAGGTTGAAGCCGATTTGCGGGAATCACCCTTAAAACGACTTACGGAAACATGTTCGAAAAATGTTTGCGCCTACGCGCCACCTGAATCAAGTGGACATTTTTGCAAATGGCCTCGTCAGTAATGCATAGCGTCAATATGACTTATGTTATCGGCCTACATAAACGCGAATTATATAAGAAAGAGATTGGCCGCGCTAATAAGAGGGTTGCCAAGGCATTTTCCTAAAATTACGGTGGGTCTTACGAATGGACAAAGGGGTGAGATTTTGAGTGATATCTTAGAACAGCTAAGTGAGCGCCGCGAGGTTGCACGTTTGGGCGGCGGACAGAAACGCATTGATTCCCAACACGCCAAAGGAAAACTGACGGCGCGGGAACGCCTAGAGCTTCTTCTTGATCCAGGCTCCTTCGAAGAATTTGATATGTTCATCAAACACCGCGCCACAGAATTTGGCATGGATAAAACCCATATCTCTGGCGATGGCGTTGTTACGGGTTGGGGCACGATTAATGGCCGCAAGACCTTTGTCTTCGCGCAGGATTTCACTGTCTTTGGCGGGTCACTCTCTGAGACTCACGCGAAAAAAATCTGCAAAATCCAAGAGATGGCGATGAAGCACGGCGCGCCTATCATTGGCCTTAACGATAGTGGCGGTGCGCGTATCCAAGAGGGCGTCGCGTCACTCGCTGGTTATACGGATGTGTTCCAGAACAATATCCTCGCCTCTGGCGTTGTCCCGCAGATCTCCGTTATCATGGGGCCGAGTGCGGGCGGGGCGGTTTATTCCCCCGCGCTAACCGACTTTATCTTCATGGTGCGCGACAGTAGCTATATGTTCCTGACGGGGCCAGACGTTCTGAAAACCGTCACAAACGAAGTCGTCACCGCCGAAGAATTGGGCGGGGCCAAGACGCACACCACCAAATCATCCGTCGCGGATGGTGCGTTTGATAACGATATGGAAGCGCTGGCGGAGATTCGCCGCCTGTTTGACTTCCTGCCGCTGAATAACCGCCAAGGCACGCCGAGCCGTCCGTTTTTCGACGAACATGACCGCATAGACGAGAGCCTTGATACGCTTGTCCCTGATAATCCCAACCTGCCTTATGACATGCATGAGCTGGTGGAGAAGCTCGCGGATGAGGGCGATTTCTTTGAGATTCAGCGCGACTTTGCCAAAAATATCCTCTGCGGTTTTATCCGCATCGAAGGCCAAACCGTGGGCGTTGTCGCCAATCAGCCAATGGTGCTGGCGGGATGTTTGGACAGTGACGCCTCCCGTAAGGCCGCGCGTCATGTGCGTTTCTGTGACGCCTTTGAAATTCCAATCCTAACCCTTGTCGATGTGCCGGGCTTCTTGCCGGGGACGTCACAGGAATATGGCGGCGTGATTAAACACGGCGCGAAGCTCCTCTATGCTTACGGGGAGGCGACCGTGCCCAAAGTCACCGTCATCACCCGCAAGGCGTACGGCGGGGCCTATTGCGTGATGGCGCCGAAACATTTGCGCGGTGATATCAACTATGCGTGGCCCACCGCGCAGATCGCCGTGATGGGCGCAAAGGGCGCGGTCGAAATTCTGCACCGCAAAGATTTGGGCGACCAAGATAAAATCGACGCGCATATCGCGGATTATGAAGAGCGCTTCCTCTCGCCGTTCAAAGCGGCCGAGCGCGGCTTTATCGACGAAGTCATTCAACCGCGCGGCACAAGAAAGCGCGTCTCCCGCGCCTTCGCCCTGCTAAAGGATAAAGAGCTGAAAAACCCGTGGAAGAAGCACGGGAATTTGCCGCTTTAGATATGGAGGGTAAATCTACAGGTGCTCTGGAAGTCACTTTACATGAAGGTCGTCCAGAAATTACAAATCATGTAATTGAAACGATAAGAAGAATGGAGGTTAATACTAGCTTGTATGCGGCGGGCAGTTTCGCTCCAATGCTTGTATTATTGAATTTGACGCCATTTTTTTACGAGCATGTTGAATACATAGAGAAGCAGCTTGCTGTTGCTGCAATATGTATTCTGGGCTTCTCAGGTATCATTTTCGTAATTTATCGAGCCCTTTATATAAACTTTAAGCGTACACAAGTTGAGGTGTTTAGAGCTGGAGTTGTTTATGAGCGTTTTGATGTTGATAGTACTGAAGAATTTACACTTACTGTCTTTGAATCTCTAAAGTGGAAAATTGCAATTAGGTTTGCATTTTTAGCAATGCTTATTGGATGGATAATTATGGCACTGTTGGTAGTTAAAGTGCTTTTAGGAAGCTAAAATGATAAAAAAAATACTGATAGCAAACCGTGGTGAAATTGCTTGCCGCGTGATTAAAACGGCCCGCTCTATGGGCATTAAAACTGTGGCGGTTTATTCCGATGCGGATCGAAATGCGCTCCATGTGGAGATGGCGGATGAGGCGGTTCATCTCGGCCCGCCTGCGGTGAACCAATCCTATTTGGTGATGGATAAAATCATGGACGCCATCGAGAGCACAGGAGCGGACGCCGTGCATCCGGGTTATGGCTTCCTCTCGGAAAACCCTGAATTTGCCAAGCTGTTGGCGAAAAAGAAGATCACATTCATCGGCCCCAATCCACACGCCATTGTGTCAATGGGCGATAAAATTACCTCCAAAAAACTCGCGCAAGATGCGGGCGTGTCGTGCGTGCCGGGCCATATGGGCCTGATTGAAGACGCAGACGAAGCGGTGAAAATCTCGCAAAAAGTCGGCTATCCTGTGATGATTAAGGCGAGCGCGGGCGGCGGCGGCAAAGGTATGCGCATTGCCTATAATGACGAAGAAGCGCGCGAAGGCTTTCAGTCCTCCAAAAACGAAGCCGCCAATAGTTTCGGCGATGATCGCATCTTCATCGAGAAATTCGTCGAAGAGCCTCGCCATATCGAAATCCAAGTTTTGGGCGATAAGCACGGCAATGTGATTTACCTCGGCGAGCGCGAATGCTCCATTCAGCGCCGTAATCAGAAAGTTATCGAAGAAGCGCCCTCGCCATTCCTCGATGAGGCCACACGCGCGGCGATGGGGGCCGAGTCTGTCGCCCTCGCCAAGGCTGTGGATTACGACAGCGCAGGCACGGTGGAGTTCATCGTCGATAAGGACAAGAATTTCTACTTCCTAGAGATGAATACGCGCCTGCAAGTGGAACATCCCGTCACGGAACTCATCACGGGCGTTGATCTGGTGGAGCAAATGATCCGCTCGGCCAATGGCGATAAGCTCTCGATGACGCAGGACGATGTGAAATTGAACGGCTGGGCGCTAGAGAGCCGTATCTACGCCGAGGATCCGTATCGTAATTTCCTTCCGTCGATTGGCCGCCTGATCCGCTACCGCCCGCCCGCAGAAGGCGTTCTGGATAGCGGCGCGATCATTCGTAATGACACGGGCGTCTATGAGGGCGGCGAGATTTCAATGTATTATGATCCGATGATCGCCAAGCTCTGTACATGGGGCGAGGATCGTATGGACGCCATTAATGCCATGCGCGGGGCGCTCGATACGTTTGAACTGGACGGGATTGGGCACAATATTCCCTTCCTTCAGGCCGTTTACGATCACGACCGATTTGAACGCGGCGACATCACCACCGCCTTTATCGCCGATGAATATCCTGACGGGTTTATGGGCGCAGATATAAACAAGGGCCATGTGCGCAAGATCGCAGCGGTCTGCGCGCTGATGCATGATATCACCGAACACCGCGCGGCAGGTATCAGCGGCTCGCTCGCCAATCACGCGCGCCACATTCCTGATGAATGGGCCGTAGAGGTGCGCTCTGGTGAGGATATTATGCGCTATACGGCGGACATTAACGGCGAAGACGGCCTGCGCACGATCATCGTCGATGACGAAGGCGATAAGGCGGCCCTAGAGATGGAAGTCGTCACGGCGTGGACCCCAGGGCAGCGCCTCGTGAAAGCCTTGGTCGATAATAAGCCGATCAACTTTAGCGCGCGGGCGATCCCCGAAGGCTACGCCGTCAAGCACCGTGGCTGTGAGTTTAAAGTCGCTGTGCGCACGCCGCGCGGGGCCGAATTAACGGCGCATATGATCGAGAAGATCGCGCCTGATACGTCGAACTTGCTGCTCTGTCCTATGCCAGGCGTCATCGTGAAACTATTGGTCGAGGAGGGCGAAGAGGTCCAAGACGGACAAGCGCTGGCCATCGTCGAGGCCATGAAAATGGAAAACACACTGCGCGCCGAGAAGAAATCTGTCATCGCGAAATTATGCTGCGAAGAGGGTGATAATTTGGCCGTAGATGCGACGATCATGGAATTTGAAACCTAAGGGCTCTCTTGTAGGCGTAAACTTTGATGGCGAAAGCTCACTCCGACACATTCACCCCGCCGTTTTGGCTGCGCCCTGCGATGGTGCAGACGATCATCGCGAGCCAGAAGTTTCGGCGGTCAGGCGTGCACGCGATGGAAGCTTGCGCGCGCGAAGTGATCCTTGACTGCGGCGCGGATGAGAGCACGCAGGACTGCTCAGGAGAGGCTGTGCGCCTGATGGGGAGCTATTCCGAAGCGCCGAACTCCAAGGGCCTCTTGATACTGCTGCACGGCTGGGAAGGCTCTCAGGACAGCACTTATGTGATGTCATCGGGGCGGCAGGCGTTTGATAATGGCTATTCCGTCTTTCGCCTGAACTTTCGCGATCACGGGCCGACGCATCATTTGAATAAAGCGCTGTTTCATTCCGCGCTATTTAACGAAGTCTACGCAGGGGTGAGCGGCGCAGCGGCGCTCGCAAATGATAAACCCGTGTTTGTGGCGGGCTTCTCTCTCGGCGGGAATTTCGCCCTGCGTGTGGCGCGCGAACAGGCGGCGCGCCCCATAAAAAACCTTGCCCATATCTTCGCCATCAGTCCCGTCACCAACCCGCTAA
>JBMYWT010000062.1:0-16682 GCA_049607665.1 Maricaulaceae bacterium | reverse complement strand
CCCCTTTCCGGGGGCTAAGATAGCGCCATTATTTGACAACATTCCGCTAAAGGGAGCTGTGTCTGAACAGGGGCAATTTGATGCCTCCGCCGCGCCCGAATCTAGCGATAATTTTGCAAACCCTTTGATTGACGAAAATCGACCACAGGAAAAAATCTGGGAATACGGGTAGCTAGCAAGGCGTTACTTATAATGAAATTGAGGGCAACGAAATTGGGGCGTGATGGGCTGTGATATGCTTGTCTATTGTGAGGTAGGACCATAAATTTGACCAAAGTTCTTCGGTAAATTTATGGCCTGCCTCCAAAACGTTTGCTTTACATAATTAAATCATCACAGCCTGAAACTTCGCCGCGTATGGCGGTTTTGGCCGACCACATATTTGGATCGAGCGGGCGTCCGGCAATGATGCGTGAGGGATTATAGGAATAGAGGCAGTTGCCGTCTTTAAACACCATGAAACAGCTAATGGAGCCCGCCATCGCCCCCGTATAGCGAAAGCAAATGTTCACCTCATCGACAATGACCCAGAAGCCTTTATCATTAATGTCGCCTTCGCGGTAAACCGTATGGCCATCTTTTGTGAAGGTCTCCGTGAAATAATGCGTGCCTGAGCGCTGCGTCGGAAATTTATAGGTCCCATCCATTGTCCGCCCCGCAAAAGCTCCGCGCAACGTCTCATTTTTTAATTGGGTCAAATCGGAAGGGACAATGCCGTCAACGGCGGGAAAGCTCTGCGCCGCGCTATGACTTGCAATGGCTGTAGCGAAAAGCGTTAGTAGAGCAAGCGCGTTTGTGAATGTTTTGCGTATCATGAGGTGGGAATTATTTCGGTCTCGTTGCGTTTTCATGCAGGTATTTAGGGCTTATGCGTTCAATGGGTTCAAGCTCTACGCCTGTTATGGCTTTTACACTATGCGTTTTTGCAGAACGATCCAGTAAATACCAAATGTCGCCCGCATGGCCTAATATAACATCGGACTTATAAACTTTGGGCAATATTGGCAGGAGCGTCTCAGATGTATCAATATTATAAATCCATTGCGTGCGGGTTTTGCGTTTGCCCTTTAAAAATTTTTCAGATGAGATCAGAAGTTCTCTTGAATTTATAAGGACATGGTTATCTTCGTGATTATACGCTTCTATGTTTTTTAAAGTGCTTCCGTCATGCGCTTCGATAGAAAATTTACGACTCCAAATATAGGTGTAACCAAAGCCCTTTTCTTGGAAGGCAAAGCTCGTGAAAATTTTACGGCCCATGCCGCCTCGTGGTTCGATAGATGTTGGATGCCAAAGCTCATCAGAACTGTTATGTGACCAGAAGGCGAGGCTTTGGTCTTCGTTGACATGAAGTTGCGTGAACGCTTTTCCGCCATAGGCCCCAAATCCAATGTCCCAAACGCCCGCTGAATATAATGTGCCTGTGTGCGGCTCGCGCGGAACGCGCAAGTCACCTGTTACGTAATTCCAAGAGATCGGGGTTTGAATAGGTATTTTTCGCGTTACCGCCGTATAGGGCGGGGCTAAAACATAGATGAAATATTGTCCAACAAAGGCGGCATCATCCCCCAACCAGATAAATGTCACATGGCGAACCGCGATATTGTCTCGATCAAGGCGGGCTTTTAATATGGGGCGATAATCAAATCGGGAAATGCCGGCCTTGGTCAAGGTCCAAAGTTCATAAAGCTTGCCCGGATAAAGAATGCCCTTTGGACCTAACTGAAGTGAGCTGCGATGCTGTAGCCACTCTGCAAAATTTATATCCCCTGGGACATCGCGCTGCCAAAGAAGCTCTACCACGGCAGGGACTTTATAGGGATGTGTCGCCTGGAAAAATGTAAAACTCTCTGCATAGAGGTAATTTAGCATAGCGGGCGCAATTTACCATGTTAGAGTGCCGTCATGACGGAAAAGACGACATCACCAGATTTACCCCCAAATGCATCTGACGAGGCTTCGTCACAGACAGCCTCAAAGCCCGCGTCACAGATAGCCCCTAAATCGGCTAAGAAAACATTGCCGGATGGGAAGCGTTATGAGCGCCCGTCAGAGCGGATGTTTAGGCGCTCCCGCCGCGCTGAAATGCGCCGCCGCCAAGCTGCGGCCGATGACGCGCGTTTCTTTCGCGCCGTTTATTCCCTCGCGGGCGTGGCAACGGTGTTCGTTTTCATCCTGATCTATCTCGCGCAGACAGGCGGCGGGCAGGGCCTGATCGGCATGGTGCATTTGGCCGAGCCGTCGCTAGGGCCGTTTTCCAAACTCGAAATCTTCGGCTTCGGCTTCATCGCCGTGCTGGCGGGGATGTATTTGTGGCGCATACGCAAGCAGAATTAGCGCTATATTTTCCCGCAGGATTTATTGCACTCTTTTTCTGCTTTTTTAGTGGCCTGATTGTCATCAAAGGCATTCACGTTAATTGCCGTCTTACGCTTTTCATCGCATTTGCAGGTGAAATGATAAGTAAATGTTCCATCAGGGAGAGGCCCCTTTTTTTCTGTAAATGTAATTTTTGGATTAGAATAATACATCCACTTTTTTACGGTTGAATTTATATGGATTCCGAAGATTGCGTCGATGGCAGCCAAGAATGGTGACAAAGTTAACCATATTATTGAGGTTGTGATTTTGCATATAAATTGCTGTAACGGAACAAGAATTTCTTTTGTTACCCATACTGTAACGGCAACCAAAAACCAAACTAACCAACAGAGCCATTTTAATGGATTCCACCATTTGGCTTTTTTGCAGCGTTCTTTACTTTTCTTAACAAATTTTTCTACTGGTTCTATTACCTCTTGAGTGACCCAAGTTGTGAATGTGTTGCAGATGACGGCCATTTCTATTCCTCCTTATAAATACAGTTTAAAATATAATTTATTTTAAATGCCGTCTGTGATTGCCGTCACGGTGTATTTATCTGCGTCCAAGTTACTTGCCCCACGTCCTCCTATGGCGTAAAGCCGCTCAGCTATATTGAGCATAACTCAAACCCCAAATGGAGATAATCATGGGATATTCTGTTGCAGTCGTTGGTGCTACCGGCAATGTGGGCACGGAAATGCTTACGATTTTATCCGAGAGCGATTTAACCGTAGAGACGATTTACGCCGTCGCCAGCCGCCGTTCTGTGGGCCGTGAGGTCAGCTATGGGGATAAGACACTTAAGTGCCATGATCTCGAAACCTTTGATTTTTCCAAAGTCGATATTTGCCTGATGAGCGCGGGCGGGGACGTGTCCAAAGTGTGGTCACCGAAAATCGCTGCGGCGGGCGCCGTTGTCATTGATAACTCCTCGGCGTGGCGCATGGACCCCGATGTGCCGCTCGTCGTGCCAGAGGTGAACGCAGACGCGGTTGCGGGCTTTACGAAAAAAGGCATCATCGCAAATCCGAATTGCTCGACCATCCAAATGGTTGTCGCGCTCAAGCCGCTTCATGACCGCGCCAAGATTAAACGCGTTGTTGTCTCGACTTATCAGTCGGTATCTGGCGGCGGGAAGAAAAACATGGACGAGCTTTGGCTGCAAACCAAAGGTATTTATTCCAATGATGAGCTAAAACCGCATAACTTCACCAAGCAAATCGCCTTTAACGTGATCCCGCATATTGATGTCTTCATGGACGGCGGCGACACGAAAGAAGAGTGGAAAATGAAGGCGGAGACGATGAAAATCCTCGACTCCTCTGTCAAAGTCACCGCGACTTGCGTGCGCGTCCCGACATTCGTGGGCCATGCCGAGAGCCTCAACATTGAATTCTCGGAAGAACTCTCCGCCGATGAAGCGCGCGATATTCTGCGCGAGTCACCCGGCATTATGGTCGTCGATAAGCCCGAAGACGGCGGCTATGTCACGCCCGTTGAATGCGTCGGCGAGTTCGCGACATTTGTCTCCCGCATCCGCGAGGACAGCACGCAAGACAATACGCTAAACCTCTGGTGCGTGTCGGATAACCTGCGCAAAGGCGCAGCGCTAAACGCTGTGCAAATCGCAGAGTGCATGATGAACCGTGGATTGCTTAAGCCGAAAGCGGCTTAAGCTCTCTTCTGTCCGTTCATCCCAGCGAAAGCTGGGATTTCTTGCGGCTTGGATGCCCTGCCTCACAAGATCCCAGATCAGGCCTGGGATGAGCGGGATTACTAAATCATCTTCCATGGCTGCACATACACTAGCAGCGACACGGCCACATAGCCGATATCAATAATGACTTTTTTGCGCGTGCCCTCTTGCGCGCGCAGGATATGCAGCACCAGCCTTCGTAGTAAAAACGTGTAGAGCACATAATATATAAAGGGTATGACGTGGACATGGGCGGCGTAATCCGCCGCTGTTTTCCCAAAGCGCGCCAAGATCCAATCCAGATGGCTCATAATCCCCAGCACGCCGAGGACTGAGTTGATGATAAGCCACATCACGCTGTCGCGCCCAAAGATCACCAGATAAAACAGCAGATAAACCGTGATCGCGAGGCCGGAGAACATGATGTTCCCAAATAGATCATCCGCGCCGTAAGCGAGGAAAAACCCAACGCCGCCAAACCCCGCCATATGCAGCAGGAAAAAGCCGTAAATAAACAGCCACGGCCCGCCATTCACAGACAGACCCTCTTGGCTGAGGAGCTCTTTCCAAAATGAGTGTTTTGTCTTGGCCATAGTCGCAGGCTTTACGGCGTAGAGGTGGGCGTTGCAATACTGCCGAGTCTTAGAGGTTTAGGGCTTAGAGGTCCGCCCACAAAAAAACCGCCCTCTAGTGGAGCGGTTCGTTTGTCTTGAAAAAGAGCAGCGGCCTAACGGCGGCGCGGCTTTTTCTTCATTGGGATCAGGCCTTCCATTTGCGCGCGCTTACGAGCGAGCTTACGGGCGCGGCGAACCGCTTCGGCTTTTTCACGAACGCGTTTTTCAGATGGCTTCTCATAAGCACCGCGAGCTTTGATCTCACGAAGGATACCTTCGTTTTGCAATTTTTTCTTTAGCGCGCGGAGGGCTTGATCCACATTGTTTTGGCGTACGTAAATTTCAACCATGTTATCTTCAACTTCTTTCAGTTTTCGCCCGATACAATTTCTATACAGGCAAATATATTTAGGCCCCGTCTCGGCGAGGCCCTTAATCTTGGGCGGTCTTTAGCGGCTCCCCGCGCGCCCGTAAAGAGGATTGCAGCAATTATTTACCGTTTTTTCCTGATTTTACTTTCAAAACTGCGCGGCTGTGGCAGAATCCACACATATGACATTCCCAACGCCTCAATTTTTCCGCCATGACGGCTTTCGCCACGCCTTTTACGAGTCGGGGCCAGCTGACGGCCCGCCGATTATTTTCGTCCACGGCTGGCCTGAAATGGCCTATAGCTGGCACGCGCAAATGACGGCATTGGCGGCGGCAGGATATCACGCGATTTGTTATGATCTGCGCGGTTTCGGCCAGAGCGATGCGCCGCTGGAGGTGGAGCATTATGGCATTGCCAATATCGTTTCCGACCTAGAGGCCTTGATGGATCATCTGGGCCTCGAGCGTACCGTGATTTGCGGCCATGATTGGGGCGGAATTATTGTCTGGCACGCGGCGAGAATGCTGGGCGCGCGCATTACGAATGTGATCTCAATCAGTACGCCGCATGTGCGCCGCGCGCCCGCCGACCCCATAGCGATCTTTCGCCAGCGCCACGGTGACGATCACTACTTCGTGGATTTCAACGACCATGTCGGGCGTTCCGATGCGCTCTTTGCGACTGACCCCGAGAGCTTCTTCCGCCTGACCTTCCGCAGCACGGCGGGCGGCACAAAGTTGAAATCAGCGCACACCCATATGGCCGTGAATTTCGCGCGGCATCTGTCGGCGGGGCGGCCTGATTTGGACGGGGCAGTTATGGGGGATGCGGATTTTAAAATCTTCGGCGACGCCTACGCGCGCTCTGGTTTTCACGGTGGCTTGAACCTCTATCGTAACACAACGGCGAATTGGAAACTGGCCGAAGGCCTGTCTGAAACGGTCACTCAAATCAGCCTGATGATCTCCCCCGAAGATGACGTCTTCCTCCCGCCCGCCTTCGCCGATCAAATGGTCGATACCGTACCGAACCTCACGCGCAAACTTATCCCTGATTGCGGCCATTGGGCGATGTGGGAAAAACCCGAGGCGATTAACGCGGCGATTTTGGAGTGGTTGTCAGATTTAGACCTTACGCCATGACTGCAAAATGCCAACTCTGCGGCCAAGCCCTGGGTACAGACGACCCGCTCAGCGAGGATTGCGGCGGCGATTGTTGGGGCTGCGTCTCCGAAATCGAGGCGCGGATACTAGGCGTGGACGTAAACGTCTATCGGCAAAATCCCGATAAGTTCATTCCGTGACGCATACCACCTCCATAAATCCCAACCCAACCCAAGCGAAATATGACGCCCTGCTCGCTGATTTGCGGACGCACACCGCAAAGGCCGTTGGCTATCCCGATACACGCAGTTTTTTAATCACGGTTAAAGACGAAGCAGGCGAAACGATGGGCCAGCTTTGGGGCGAAGTACGCTGGCACGTCTTTCATTTGGATATCATCGTAGTGGACGAAGCGGCGCAAGAGAAAGGCGTCGGCTCAGAACTGATGACCGCCGCCGAAACCCTAGCGCGCCAAGAGGGTTGCTTCCTCATGTGGCTGGACACTTATGCGTTTCAGGCGCGAGAGTTTTACGAAAAACATGGCTTCGAAGTCTTCTCATCCTTCGAAGGGTCGCCGCCCCATTACCCGCATTGGTTTATGAAGAAGGCGCTCGGCGTGCCGAAAGCTGAAAGCGCCTCATGACCAATCTCCGCCCCCTCACAAATAACGACGCGCGCCTGATTGGCGGCATTATCGGTCGTAGTTTCCATGATGACCCCGTCAACCTCTGGGCGTTTAACGGTGCGTCGGCCTTGATTCCATTTTACACGGCGATGGCGCGTAAGCGATATTTGCGCAAAGGCTTTGGGCATGTCACGCGGGGCGGCACAGGCGGGTCGATGTGGCTTCCGCCCCATGTCCCCAAAGATATTCCGATCTTACAGAACTTGGACATCATTGCCTCTATTGTGCGGCATGGCGGACTGACGGCGCTTAGAAACGGCCTGAAAACCGACGCCTGTATGACGGCGCATAAGCCCAAAGAGCCATGCTATTATTTGTTCACTATCGGTACACTGCCAGAGTATCAGGGCAAAGGTTTGGGGAGCCGTATTCTCGCGGCGGGGCTGGAGGTTGTCGACGCGGCAAGGATGCCCGCTTACCTTGAGAGTACAAAGTTTTCGAGCATTTCCTTTTATCAAAAATTTGGGTTTGAAGTGCTAGAAAAAGCCGTCCCCGCCCCAGACGCCCCGCCGTTTTGGCCGATGTGGCGACCCGCTTCTTTGGCCGTGAATGGCGGCTGACACAGGCGCATAATATATCTATAGTCCCACCAAAAGGGGCGACGCCATGATCTATCTACATAAATTCGGGCCTGGGTTTGGCCTGCGAGAAACGGGGCCATTTGTCCTTAAGACGATTAGCTATATGCGGCTGACGGGTGTCGACTTTACCGAAGTGATCCAAGGCGATCCGCGCAAAGCGCCCAAGAAGAAAATCCCTTACATTTTGGATGACGGCGAAGCGATTGGCGATTCCACTTTTATTATCAAGCACCTGAAATCCAAATTCGGCGACCCGCTGGCGGAAGGGCTTTCGCCTGACAAACTCGCGGCGGGCCATGCGATCAAAGTGATGCTAGAGGAACGCACCTATTGGGCGGGGATGATTTATCCGCGCTGGGTGAAGACGGATCATCATAAGCTGATTGCGGATACGTTTTTCGCGGAAATCCCAAGCTTTATCCGCATGACAATTTTTCGCTCAATCGCCAAAGGCGTCGCGAAAGCCGCCGCTGGCCACGGCATCGGTCATCATACGGATGCCGAGATTTTCGCGCTTGGCCTCGATGATATCAAAACGGTTGAAACGCTTTTGGGGAAAAAGAAATTTATGCTCGGCGCGAAACCCGCGGAAGTCGATTGCACCGCCTATGCCTTCCTCCACGGCATGAGCGCAGAGGTTTTCCCAACGCCGATACAGGAATATATCAAAGGGTCTAAAACGCTGACAGATTATGTGGCGCGCATGGATGATGCGGTGTTTGGGGCGTGAGTCTCACGCGCGAGGAATTTGAAGCTCTGCTCGCGGAAGGCGCGGATGAATTCAGCGATTTAAGCGTTACGAATGCGGACGCAAGTGGGCTTAATTTGAATGATAAGACATTCAAAGACTGCGATTTCAGCGGGGCGGATTTCTCCCGCGCATATCTTGAGGGGGCCGTGTTTTCAAACTGCAAAGCGTCTGGCGCGCGGTTCAAATATGTTCGCGCCGATGACGTTCGATTTATTAAATGTAACCTAGCCCTGAGCGATTGGGAGGGCGCGCATTTGTCCTCCGCCGAGTTTACGGGCTGTAAATTAACAGGCGCGAATTTTGAACATACGCAAAACCTCGGCCTGAAATTCCAAGACTGTATTCTGGTCAGCGCAGTTTTGAAAAAATTCTCATTCCGCAAAGCGCGGTTAATCGGAAATGATTTTTCAGATGCCGATTTAGGCGGCGCTGATTTCAGAGACGCCATTTTCGAAGACTGCCGCCTGCGGGGTGCCTCCTTAAAACTGGCGAAACTTCAAGGGGCCGACCTCAGAGGCTGCGACCTCGGGAGCTTATCCCTTCATGACATAGGCATTTTAAAAGGCGCCGTCGTCTCAAGGCCTCAAGCCAGCGACTTGTTAAACGGATTTGGGATTTTGGTTCAGTAGGTTTTATAGATAATTAAAAATATGGGTAACTACCCATATTAATGCTTGATATTGTGGGTAATAACCCATATTACTTGAATCTAACGTCAAGTAAAGGAATAAACATGCCCGTAGCAATTATAGTAACGAACAACCCAATCCCCAGCATTATTGAAAAAGCCACATATGATGAATTGATGGCGGCAATTAAGGTTACTTCTGGGGTGCCATATGGACAAAGTGATGAATTAATCTTGGGGTGGTTGAAATGCCGTCCTAGACCAACAGGTATTTATGCTTCCCGACAAGCCGCGATTGATGCCACTTCTGATACAATTGATATTCGAATGCGTCCTATATTACCCCTAAACCCCAATGAAATTGCGTTGGCTCGCAAACGGTTAGGATTGACCCGAGTTCAATTTGGTCAACTATTGGGTTTTAACGGAAATGATAACACGGTGAATAAAGCAGTATATGAAATAGAAACAGATTATACCAAAACACTTAACCGAGAGAGGCAAGAAACGCTATTCGGATTAATGGCTAAGTATGAATTGGAACTGAAAGAAAACTTAGATGGGCATGTTTATGTAGCTGGAGGGGTGGACCCATATACAATGGAGAAATCAGGCCCAACTATATCAGTGCGCACAAGGGATGTAACTCCTCACAAACACCCATAAACCGCGTCGATTAATCTGACGGATCGAGGGTCGCCCATGAGGCTGTTGTCTTGGCGGTTCATGGCGTAGGCCCCTGATAGGCCTGTGGATTTATCCGCGAAGACGCAGGACCCGCCCCAGCCGCTGTGGCCTAGTGTTTCGGGGTTGGGGCCGTAGTAGAAATTGGGCGCGCTGTGCATCACGCCTGCCGCGAATGTGACCTCAAATGGCAGGACTTGATCTTGGCCTGATATGCGCGGCTCGGCGGCGGCGGCCACCATGTCTTCGGCGAGTAAGAATTGCCCGTTTAAGCGCCCGTTATTATAGACCTGCATTAGGCTGGCGAGGCCTTTGGCGGTGGCGTGGCAATTTGATCCCGCCATTTGCGCCTTGCGCCATTCGGTGATGTTCCCCACGGCGGATGACCATTTTTCGAAAAAGGCGGCTTTGGTGGCGGCGTTGATATCGCCAAATTCCGTCAGGCGGCGAGGCTTTTGCATGTCCGCGCAGCGGGCGTGATGCTCCTCTGGCAGGCCGAGCCAGACGTCAATATCGTGCGGAGCGCAAAATTCATCGCGGAGCAGCTGTCCGAGGCTACGCATATGTTTATCGGCGCGGCGGGCGATCTCGCCGACCAAAAATCCGTAAGTGACGGGGCTGTAACCGCTGGCGCTGGCGGGCGGGAATATCGGTTCCTGCGCGGCGAGTTCCGCGCAGGTCTTGTCCCAATCAAACCAATCGGCGGTTGTCCATTCGGGATTGGTAATCCCTGACAGGCCCGTCTGGTGAGAGAGGACTTGCGCGACCGAGAGCGCCTCTTTGCCGTGGCCCGTGAACTCTGGCCAGAGCGAGCAGACGAGCTGATTATAGCCAAGGCGGTCTTGATCGGCGAGCCACGCGATGACGAGGGCGGCAATGGCTTTGCCCGAAGAGAACACGCCGAATAATGTGTCTTCATCCACGGGTTTTGTTTTCGCGCGGTCGGCCCAGCCGCCTTTTAGGTCAACCAATGGCTGTCCGTTTTTCAGGACACAAAACTGCGCGCCCAGCTCTCCGCCGTCTTCGAAATTGGCGCGAAAGACATCGGCGACGGCTTCGAAACCGGGGGCAACATCGAGGGTGAAAGGTGTGTCGGTCATTTAAAGCTCTATGTTTAAAAGCGGAAGGGGGGCAGCGTCGGTGAGGGCGCTTTGTAATCGGATGAGGGGTAGCTCGCCTTTATCGTCCTCGCCGTAACCTGACATGAGCGCGTAAATGCTGGCGACGCTTTGGGAGAGGGCGGCGGCGGGCGTATCGCCATTCATGAAATGCGCGAGCAGCGTCCCCGCGAGTGCGTCGCCTCCGCCATGCGGGACGGCGGCGAATTTTTTGTGGTGTGTGGCGATGGCGGTTTCGCCGCTAACGTAGATCGCGCCAATGTCACCGCCTTGCGGGACAGAGGTGACGACAGCGGGGCAAGGCAGGTGTTCGCGCACGGCTGCGGCGGCTTGCGCAGCGGTGCTTAAGGATGCGCCCGTGAGGTATTCCAGCTCCCAGAGGTTAGGCGTGACGTAGCTCGCGAGCGGAAGGGGCCGCGTTTTAATCGCCTGTGCAACGGCTTCGGGGATATAAAGGCGGCCGTCCTCATTTGGTTTTTTGTCGCCCATGACAGGATCGACCAAAATGACCGCGTTTGGGTTGGCGGCTTTGACATGGGCGATGATCTCTACGGCCAAGTCCACTTGATCGGTGGTGGCCATATAGCCCGTCATCATGCCCGCGATGGGTAAGTCCTGCGCGGCGATGCCGTCCCACATATCTTTGAGATAACTCGCGGGCGTCGCCCCGCCGCCTGGCGCGCCCCAGCCTGGGTGACGGCCCATTAATGTCGTCGGCAAGATGGCTGTTTCTACGCCGAGGCGGGAGAGGCAAAAACCGCTCGCCTTCGCGCCAACTTGAGAGGCGCTGACAAAGGACGACATAATGAGCGCGATATGTGGAGCAGGGTTGGGCATATTATCTTTATACTAGGCAATCATTTCAGGCTGACTATAAAGGCGGGATTGCCGCGATGGCTATGTTTAAACGCACGCTTTGAGAGAATATTATGCCGCTTACGATTTATCACAACCCGCGCTGTTCCAAATCTCGCCAAACTTTGACGCTGATTGAAGCGGCGGGGCAAGAGCCCATGATTGTAAAATATTTGGAAGACCCGCTAAGCGCCGACGTGATTGCAGCACTGCTCTCGCAGCTTGGGTTTGCTGATGCGCGTAAATTAATGCGTACAGGCGAGGCGGATTATAAGGCGGCGGGCCTGAAAGAGGTTACGGATAATCAGGCTTTGATTAAGGCGATGGCGGAAAACCCGAAATTGATAGAGCGCCCCATCGTTTCAAATGGCGAAAAGGCCATATTGGGCCGCCCGCCAGAGAATGTAGACGCGCTTTTGTAAAAATAGGGAAAAATTAACCCTTATAAACACCTTGTTAAGCAAAAGAGGGCAAACCCTTTGTTAACCATAACGCCAATTCGGGCGTTCGGAGGGTTTTATGCGTCTTGCCATTTGCGCAACTACGGCGATGTTCCTATCTGGCTGCTCGTGGATAGGCTGGGGCGGCTCTAGCAACGCAGCATATAATATTGGCACGCAGTATCAGCCAAATTGTGGGGGAATGACCGTTATGGTTGGATGCCCACCAACACATAATGGATTTTCGCAGACACCTATTTTCGGTGCACCGCAAACCGTTACAGGTGCTTATGGTACTCATGTAAATGTTGCGGGACAGGTGCAGGACAGCACGAAGCTTAGTCCATATGCTAAAAAGCCGAGGTGGCGTGGCCAGTTGGGATTCGGATTTGAAAAGAGCTTTTCTGGAAATATCTTAGACTATGATACATCTGGTTTTCAAATTCCGTCTATAGGGTATGATCCAACTTTATATAATGAAACCTCCGTTGCGGGATCACCAGCAACAGGTTCTACAACAACGACGACATATACGGCTGTTGTTGAAGAAGTGTTGGGCCCTGACGTTTCTTTTGATGATGTTCATAGCACGCCTTTCTCTATTAAAGGGGGGGTTGAATATATTATGTCGCCATCGACGACATTATTTGCAAATGCGGGTTATAGTTATGCGGAAGGCGAATCTGGCGGTAGTGTGATTGTTATGGGGCGTTTACGACGCCTTGAAACGACACAAGATTATGATCCAGTCACAGGCACACCTTTGGGGGCGCCTATCCAAAATGGTTCTTTCATACCGAATAAACAGATTGCGACACTTAATTACGATTTTTCAGACATGCACCGAGTAGATGTGAATCTTGGTGCACGCCGTTATTTTATGCCTTTATATAAAAACGAATTGGAAAATAATTTATCTCCATTCGTATCTGCATCGCTTGGGGCTTCACATCATAATGCTGTTACGATGAAGACAGACCAGTCACAACTGTTCTACTCTCGCGCATTTGATAATGATGTACTCGATTATTATGATGTTGTGGCGCCCAGTATCAACGAAGTAATTTACAAACCCCAATGGGTGCCAAGCGGAGAACTACTTGGAGGCGTCGAGTGGCAAGTTAGCGGCAAGTCGGCTATTGCACTCGAAACGGGTTTGCGTTTTGAGGGCGCACGAAAGTATAAAACAGGTCCGCGTGGTGACATGAATATATCAATTCCTCTTACAATTCGCGGAAGTTATAACTTCTAAATATAGTTTTTTTTCTCTTATCGGAGTCGTAATTCCTACCTTTTTGCCTGTTTCTTTTTGAAATTAAGACTTTGTTTTCGCTTTAATCACGAATTCTTAAACATGTTGTGTTTCAAAGTGAGTAACAAAAATAAATGGTTGAAGAGGGGGCAAACATGCGTCTCAAATTATTAGCACTATCTGCATCAGCACTAAGTTTAGCAGCTTGTTCGTCAGGTTACGGCGATTATTACGGCGGATATGGCGTCCAACAATCGTATGGCACCTATGGCGGTTGCGGTTCACAAACCGTAGTCACCGTAACAACAGTTTCTCCTTGCGGCGGCGTGAGCCAAACCGCGAGTGTATATAATACAGGGCCAACGACGCTTGGTGCTTATGCGCCTTACGGCGTTGCGGCAATGGCCGCGCCGGCAACATATACGGCGCAAACAATTACAACGCCGGCCTACGCGAATTACTATGCTATGCCGCAATACCAAGCCGTCGCTACGCCAACATATGTGGACTGCTGTGACACACCTGACTTGCGTTATGGATTAGAATTCGGTGTTGGCACTGATTTTGATATTGGCGGAAATATTTTCCCAGGTGAAAAAACAACCAAAGTCGGCGGCGTAACACTAAGCCCGATCAAGTATAAAGAAGCCTGGAAGCAAGCTATCACAATCGATGGGGCTGTGACTTATGATCTTGATCATGACACAACCGTTTTAGGTCGTTTGGGTTACTCAAAGGCTGATGGGCAGCAGGGAGTTATTGGAAAAAGCGGTGTACACAATGTAATGGCTGAATTTTCTGACCTTGAGCAATTTACACTTGAAGGCGGTGTCCGTCAGTATTTAGGAAGTAATGCACATAACCCTTACCGTACGACACGCCCATATGTGAGTATTACGGGCGGATTTACTTACACGGATGATGTATATTCACGGATGTGGGTTGATGATTCCAGCAAGCCTTTGCCTGCGGCTGAACAATATGTTTATGATGGCTGGACGCCAACGGTCGCCACATTTATTGGCGCAGAAAAACAGATTGGACCAAGTGCAGCTATCGCTGTTGAGACAGGTGTGCGTTGGTCTGATAATTTGGAAACGAATTATATTTCCGAAGACAGAATTTCAATTCCAGTTCGTCTGAGGGGGCGTTTCTCTTTCTAACGCTTGCAAATAGATAATTTAAAAACCGGCTCTATGGCCGGTTTTTTTATGCGCAAGACCTTGTCATTATAGAATGACGAGGTGTTTGAGCCAGCCATTATTCGTATCGCATTTTTATAATTGGCCTCAGATTTGCAAAGTGCTTTCCATACATCTGAAACGAACGGCAATTGTGCCAATTCAGAACAGTAAGGATAGAAAAATGCGGATTGTTCTATTAAGTACGGTTGCCATCAGCCTGGCCGCCTGTTCAGTGGCACCACAGGGGGGGAATCAATATATTCCATCAAATGCACAAATGGGTGCATATAATCACCAACAGCCTCAAATGGTACAGCAAAATTACCGTTTAAGTCGTATCAACGTCGAAGGCGGCATTGGTACAGAGCTTGTTACAGGGGCAAAATTGCTTCGCGCAGGTGATGCAGTCAATACGCCAGCAAATGTAGTGCATAACAATGTTTCGATGAAGCAGGCCTTTAAAAGAGGTTTACGTTATGACCTTGGCGCGTCTTATGCCTTAAATCCAAATTTGAAATTGTCAGCAACTGCCTACAAAACTAAAAACAAGGGTAAAGAAGGCATCGTTGTCGGAGCTATTAATGGCCAAGATCTTATGGGTGACATGAGTGATTACGATTCTTGGGGATTGGAAGCGGGTCTTCGTCAATATGGTGGGCCAATGCCAATCAAGTTTCTTAACTCCGCTCGTGGTTACGTTGAGGCCCGTGCAGGTGCCGCACATGTTGACGAAATTGGTCTAACGAATATGAGCCGTAATGGCATAGCAAGAGCCGATATGGCGCTTTACAATAAAGGCTGGGTTCCAACTGCAGCTGGCTTAATCGGTATTGAAACGCCTCTTTTCAAGCAGGCTACAATCGGTATTGAATCGGGTATTCGTTATAATGGTAAACTTGATAATAATATGACGGGTCGTGTGGCTCCGGGTAACCGTTTTGAAGGCGTGAACTCTGGATCTGATAAATGGTCAATTCCTGTTAATATTCGCGGTCGAATTCGTTTCTAATCTTTAAAGTACGCTTAAATTAAAGCGGTTTTCACAAGCCGGCACGCTTTTCGCGTGTCGGTTTTTTTGTGAGCAAAAGGAAAATTCCCCTTAGGCATGATTTTTTTTTCAAACTTCGCTTAAAGCTGGCCCGTCATTTGCAACCCAAAATATCATGAAGCTGGAACGCATGGCGATAGGGCCGCTTTCCGTAACTTGATTGAAGGATAAACAATGCGTATTGTTTTATTAACCGCTGCCGTGATCTCATTGTCCGCCTGTTCAATGGGCGGTCAGCCGAATGGAACATATCAGGCGCCTCAACCACAGCCATATATGGCAGGTGATTATCAGGCCCAAACGCCTCAGCACATTCAAAGCAATTACCGCACGGCTAAATTTAGTGTTGAAGCGGGTGTAGGCAAGGAATTTGTTGCAGGTGGGACTTTATGGGATGGTGAATTGGAAAACCCAGTTGTAGGTGTAACGGCTAATAAGATTAAGATGAAGGATGCTTTTAAAACAGGCACACGTTATGATGTAGGTGCATCCTATGCTTTGAATCCTCGCCTGAAGATTTCGGCAACAGCTTATAAAACGAAACATAAGGGTAAAGAAAACCTCCCTGTTGCTTCGTTCTTTGGTCTTCCAGAGGTCGCAGATGTCACAGATTATGATTCATACGGTATTGAAGCGGGTCTTCGTAAATATGGCGCGCCAGTTAAAACGCCGCTTGTTAAGTCTATTCGTCCATATATCGAAGCCCGCGCAGGTGCGGCGCATGTAGATGACATTAGCTTCGTTAATTATACAATTGGCGTCGCGGGTGCTTTCCCGGATCAGAAAATATACGACAAAGGGTGGGCGCCAACGGGCGCGGGTTTGATCGGCTTTGAAACACCCGTGTTCAATCGTTTTACAATGGGCGTTGAAACGGGGATTCGCTATAATGGCAAGCTTAATTCAAATGAAATGGGCGATACGACGCCTGGGAACATTTATGAAGGCGCTAATTCGGATGGATCAAAATGGTCTATTCCAGTTAGCCTTCGCGGGCGGTTCCGCTTCTAAGTAAAGTTTTTAAAACGGGCGCTGGGTATTCTGAAGCGGTGCCTTTTTAAAGTGAAAGCGGATAGGCCCTCCAGCCTATCCGCTTTTATTGTTTATGGACCATTTGCTTTGGGTTTGTCGGCCAATTCCTGCGCGATCCAGCGGTCGATCTTGGCCTCCAGCACGGCCAGCGGTAGGCCGCCCGTGTTCAGCACCTGAGCGTGGAATTCCTTGATATCAAAGTCATCCGCCAGCTGCTCTTCAGCCCGTGCGCGCAGCTCCTGAATTTTAAGCGCGCCGATCTTGTAGGCGAGCG
>JBMYWT010000061.1:0-16860 GCA_049607665.1 Maricaulaceae bacterium | reverse complement strand
CGAAAACTACACACAAGAGCAAGTCGATGAGCTTATCACGGCGATGGTTTGGTCTGTCGCGCAGCCCGGCGTGGCCGAAAAAATCGCGCAGCACACACTCGAGGAAACACAGCTTGGAAATTACGACGGTAAATTCGCGAAAATCTCTGTGAAAACACGTGCGGCCCTCATGGATATTATCGACGATAAATCTGTCGGCGTGATCGAAGAAGACACAGAGCGCGCTATTGTTAAAATCGCCAAACCGATCGGCGTCATTGGCGCGCTGTCGCCCTCAACAAACCCCGAAGCGACGCCCGTCATCAAAGGCATCAACGCCGTGAAGGGCCGCAACGCGATCATCATCTGCGCCCACCCACGCGCGAAGCTGACGAATAAAATGATCGTCGATTTGATGCGCGAAGCGATCACGAAAATGGGCGCGCCTGCTGATTTGGTGCAAACAACAGAGGTAACGTCGCTAGAGATGACGCATCAGGTCATGGCGCAATGTGATCTCGTCATGGCAACAGGCGGCGCGGCGATGGTACAGGCGGCCTATTCTTCGGGCACGCCCGCTTATGGCGTCGGCGCGGGTAACGCAGTTATCACAGTGGACGAGAGCGCAAACATCAAAGAAGCGGCCGAAAAAATCCGCATTTCTAAAACGCTCGATTTGGCGGCGTCGTGTTCGGCTGATAACTCTGTCATTGCTGTCGAAGCTATCCATGATGAATTGGTCGAAGCCCTTATCGCCGAAGGCGGCTATGTCGCCCGTCCTGGTGATTACGAGAAAATCGCGGCGGTTCTCTGGAAAGAAGACGGCGCACTCAACACCAAAGCCGTGGTCCTAGAGCCGCAAGTCCTTTGCGAAATGGCAGGCGTGGATATCCCCGCCGACCGTAAATTCATCATCATGCCCGAAACAGGCACAGGCCCCGATCACCCCTATTCAGGCGAAAAACTTTCTGTGATTATGGCGTTCTATAAGGTCAAAGACATTGACGAAGCTGTGGCGCTGACGAACGAAATCCAAGCCTATCAGGGCATGGGCCATAGCTGCGGGATTTACTCCAATAATGACGAGAACATCATGAAGCTCGCGTCGAAAACCAAGACCTGCCGCGTCATGGTCAACCAAGCGCAATCGCCGTCAAATTCAGGTAATCTGCACAATGGTATGCGCCAGACCTTCTCGCTCGGCTGCGGGACATGGGGCGGGTCTATATCTGATGAAAACCTCTACTGGCGCCACCTCGTGAATATCACATGGGTGTCAAAGAACTTGGCCACGCCGAAAGTGTTGCCGCAGGATGATGTGCTGTTCGGAAGCGTGATGGAGAAATTGGCTTAGGGCGATGGGTTTTTCTCAACTACATATTCCCAAAAATACATGCGATTATAGCGTGTTTGTTATTCCGACGTTTTAATCATGACTTATAAACCAGAACCATTCGACAAAGCGTTCATTGCTGAACTGAACGAACTTTTAAGCAATAGCTTGAACGTTTATCCTTTGGAAGAAGATATCAAGAGTATTTTTGATGTATTAAACTTTGCAATAACAAAGGATTTTTTTGTGAGCTGCACAGATGAAGAATGTGAAAATATTGTCTTTGCTGTGAAAGATCGTTTCGAATGTGAAAACATTACAATTGATTACATTAAGAAGGCTGCAAGTAAGGCTTTTAGGGCATAAAGCCTAAATTAAGGACTAATATGGATTTCTCACTCACCGAAGAACAGACCTTAATACAGGACATGGCGCGGCAGTTCTCAGACGCCGAGCTTGCGCCGCATTCGGCTAAATGGGATGAAGAAAAGTTTCTTGACCGCGCGGTGTTCGCCAAGGCGGCGGAGCTTGGGTTTATGGGAATTTATATCTCTGAGCAGCATGGCGGAACGGGGCTTTCGCGTCTTGATAGCGCGCTTGTATTCGAACAGCTCGCGCGCGGGGATGTCTCGCATACGGCGATGATTACCATTCACAATATGGCGACATGGATGATCGACCGTTACGGTGACGATGATATCCGCGCAAAATATGTCCCGCGCCTGACGGCGGGCGAGTTGATCGCGAGCTATTGCCTGACGGAACCTGGCAGTGGATCAGATGCCGCCGCTATGGCGACCAAGGCCGAACGCGTCGGCGATGAATATGTTTTGAATGGCACCAAGGCCTTTATTTCTGGCGGCGGGTGGTCAGACATTTACGTCGTCATGGCGCGCAGCGAAAACGGCTTTTCGGTCTTCGTTATCGACAAAGACGCGCCTGGGTTATCCTTTGGCGCAGTAGAGAAAAAGATGGGCTGGAACGCACAGCCAACCGCCCAAGTCATCATGGAAGACTGCCGCATCCCTGCGAGTAACCTCGTCGGCGCAGAAGGCGATGGTTTTAAATATGCCATGTCGGGCCTTGATGGCGGGCGCGTGAATATCGGTGCCTGTTCTCTGGGCGGGGCGCAAGCTGCGCTCGATGCGGCGCTCACTTACACCAAAGACCGCAAGCAATTCGGCAAAGCGATTTCAGAATTTCAAAACACCCAATTCAAACTTTCTGATATGGCCACAGAGCTAGAGGCCTCGCGCCTCATGCTCTACCGCGCGGCGGATATGATCGACAAGAAACTGCCTAATGCGGGCGTTTATTGCGCGATGGCGAAACGCTTCGCGACGGATGCGTGCAGTAAGATCGCCAATGACGCTTTGCAGCTCCACGGCGGCTATGGATATCTCCAAGATTACGGCGTGGAACGCATCGTGCGTGATCTGCGCGTGCATCAAATCCTTGAGGGTACGAATGAAATTATGCGCGTGATTATCTCGCGCGGGCTGTTGAGGCAGTGATGCCGTCAATGGCTCTCTGGGTTGTTCTCGGCGCGGCTTTGGGCGTGCTCTGCCTTCTGCCGTTCTTAAAATCGCCGACTAAAGCGCTGACGAGCAATGGCTATATGGCGTTGGCGATGATGCTCATGATTTACCTCGGCGCTTACCTCGTCAGTGGCAGTACAGAGCGCGTGATTTATGAAACGCTTTTCGCAATCGCCGTATTGGCGCTGGCCTCGTTTTTCAAGAAAACATGGCCGCTCGGCATAGCGCTACTTGTGTTTCTACACGGCAGTTACGATCATTTCTTCGGCGCGCAGTCAGGCGTAGCGGAATGGTATCCGCCCGCTTGCGCTGGCTTTGATATGGTTGTCGGCCTCGGGCTGGGATATCTCATTTTAAAAAACAACAAACGCATTAACGGCCAGAATAATGGAGCCAAATCATGACAGATGAAATTATCAGCAAAGTCACGGGGAACCTCGGGCATATCACGCTTAATCGCCCCAAGGCGCTAAACGCGCTAACGCAGGCCATGTGCGATGAAATCGTGCGCTTGATGGTGTTATGGGAAAAAGACGATAACATCGGCGCGGTGCTGATTGACGGCTCTGGCGAGCGCGCTTTCTGTGCGGGCGGTGATGTGATCCTACTGCACGATAGCGGCAAGGCGGGTGATAATCGCGCGGAAGTCTTCTGGCGTAATGAATATGCGCTCAATGAATTGATTCATCGTTATTCCAAGCCGTACATCTCCTTGATTGACGGTATTGTTATGGGCGGCGGCGTGGGCCTGTCTGTGCATGGCCGCATTCGTGTGGCGGGTGATGACACGCTCTTCGCTATGCCCGAAACAGGCATTGGATATTTCCCAGACGTGGGCGGCACATATTTCCTTCCGCGCATCGCGCATAAACACGGCATGGCCATCGGGCAGTGGCTCGGCCTGACAGGTGCGCGCCTGAACGCGGGCCAAGCTTGCGCGCTAGGGATTGCGAACGCCTTTGTCTCTAGCGCGGATCACGCGGCCTTAACGGAAGCTTTGGGCGCGGCGAAACTCGACGGCAGCGATGATGCTGTTTCTGCGGTTATGGCTAAGTTCGTGAAAACGGCGCCTGACGCGGACGCGATCCCCGAAGCCGTAAGTTCCTTTGACGCCGATGATATTCCCGCTGTCCTGAGCGCGCTCGATGCGGACGGCAGTGAATGGTCAGAAAAGCAGGCGAAAAACATTCGCCGCAAATCCCCGATTGCGATGGCTGTGACATTCGAAGCCCTTAAACGCGGCGCGAATTATGACTTTAAAGAAGCGATGACAGCAGAGCTTGATCTCTCGCTCAATTTCCTCAAAACGCAGGATTTCTACGAAGGCATTCGTGCGCAACTCATCGACAAAGACCGCAATCCGAAATGGTCGCATGACGGCGTCGATAGCGTGACGAAAGAACAAGTCGAACGCGTGTTTAACCAGACAGCGAACCCGCGTCAGGAGTTCTTATCATGAGCACGATCGCTTTCATCGGCCTAGGCAATATGGGTATTGGCATGGCGAGTAATCTCGCCAAAGCGGGCCACGAAGTTCGCGCGCTGGATATCTCCAAAGACGCTGTCGCGCGGGCCGTTGAGGCGGGCTGTGTTGGCGCGGCGAATATGAAAGACGCGGTGGCGACTGCTGATATCGTCGTGACCATGCTGCCTGCAGGCAAACATGTGCGCCTCGTTTACGACGATACGGACGGCGTTTTTGAACATGCCAAAAAAGGCGCGCTTTTTATCGACAGCTCGACTATTGACGTCGACAGCGCCCGCCACGTGATCGCGCAGGCCATTGAAAAAGGCTTTGAAATGATCGACGCGCCCGTCTCAGGCGGCGTTGGCGGCGCGACGGCAGGGACGCTAACGTTTATGTGCGGCGGAACGGACGCGGCGTTCGCGAAAGCTAAAGAAGCGCTCGATATTATGGGCGCGAATGTTTTCCACGCGGGCGACGCGGGGAACGGACAAGTCGCCAAGATTTGCAATAATATGCTGCTGGGGATTCACATGATCGGGACGTGCGAAGCATTTAACCTCGCGGAGAAACTCGGCCTCGACGCGCAGACGTTTTTTGACATTTCTAAAACGGCGTCTGGTCAAAACTGGTCGATGACAAGCTATTGCCCTGCGCCTGGTCCTGTGCCGAGCGCGCCGTCCAATAAGGATTACGCGCCAGGATTTGCGGCGGGTATGATGCTCAAAGACTTACGCCTTGCGCAAGAAGCCTCAACGTCGGCGCGCGCCTCTACGCCGCTGGGGACGCAGGCCGAAGCGCTGTATTCCTTAATGGAAGCGGCGGGCAAAGACGGGCTGGATTTCTCTGGCATTATGAAACTGATTAACGGAAGCCTTTAATATGACTGATCTTTTTTCGCCGCTAACGCTGCCCAATGGCACCGTCCTTCCCAACCGTATTTGTAAGGCGGCGATGGAAGAAAACATGGCCGAGTTCGGGCAGCTCCCGGGGCAGGCTTTGCATAATCTCTACCGCACTTGGGGCAAGGGCACGCCGGGTTTGATCCTGACGGGGAACGTCATGGTTGACCCGCAGGCGCTGACGGGGCCAGGCGGCGTTGTCTTGCAAAAAGGCACGCTCGATGATGCGGATGCACGCGCGCGATTTGAAAAATGGTCTAGCCTCGCTAAGGCGGGCGGTTCCAAAGTCTGGATGCAAATCAGCCATCCCGGCCGCCAAGTCTACGCCAGCCAAGGCACAGAAGCGGTGTCGGCCTCGGCTACGAAAGTCGCCATGCAAGGCGCAGAAAAAATGTTCGCTACAGCGCGCGCGCTCACGAGCGATGAAATCGAGGCGATGGTCACGCGCTTCGCAGACACGTCCGAAGCAGCAGAAGCTTGCGGGTTTGACGGCGTAGAAATTCACGCTGCGCATGGTTATCTTGTGGCGCAATTCTTATCGCCGCTTTCAAACCACCGTGATGATAAATGGGGCGGATCGCTTGAGAACCGCGCGCGTTTCCTACTTGAAATTATCAAGGCTGTGCGCGCTCGTGTCTCGCCTGAATTTGGCGTGAGCGTGAAGCTCAACTCGGCTGATTTTCAGCGCGGCGGATTTGACATTGATGACGCCCGTCAAGTGGTCGAGATGATGAACGATCTGGGTGTTGATCTGGTGGAGCTATCTGGCGGCAATTACGAGTCTGCGGCGATGATGGGTATGCCCGATGACGAGCGTTTTACCTCAACTGAGAAACGCGAAATGTATTTCGTGGATTTCGCCAAAGACATTCGCGGCAGCGCGAAAATGCCGCTTATGGTGACTGGCGGCGTAACGAAGCGCGCCAGTGCCGACGCTGCGCTTGCGGAAGGTAATGTCGATGTGATCGGTATCGCCCGCGCCTTTGCTTATGCTCCGCACTTGCCCAAAGATTGGGAAACTGAAGGCGCATCTGCGGCTGTGACTATTCCGCCTGTGAAGTTTAAAAACAAACTCTTGGCAGTCCTCGGCGCTATGTCGAAAACTAAAGTGCAGCTTCACCGTATGGGTGCAGGCGATGCGCCTAAGCCATCGGCCAGTCCACTTTTGGCGATTATCAAAGACCGTATCCGCGTGAGTAAGCTGACGAAGCGTTACCGTAAGTGGCTGGACGCATAAAGCTTGTCAAAACGCATTGTCATTTTAACGGGGGCGGGGATTTCCGCCGAGAGCGGCATTGATACGTTTCGCGATGCTGGCGGCCTGTGGGAAAATCATCCCGTTGAGCAAGTCGCCACACCCGAAGGCTACGCCGCTAATCCAAAGCTTGTGCAGCGGTTTTATAATCTACGCCGTGTGGCCTTGAAAACCGTAGAGCCTAACCCTGCGCATATTGCGCTGGGCGAGCTTCAAGCTGGCCTACGGGCCAAAGGCGGCGAGCTTGTGATTGTCACGCAAAATGTTGATGATCTACATGAGCGCGGCGGGGCGAAAGACATCATACATATGCACGGGGAGCTAACGTCCGCGCTATGTAGTGCTTGCGGTTGGCGGTGGGAACACCGCGAAGATATCGACGTGGACGATAAATGTCCTGCTTGCCAAACCGTTGGCGGCCCGCGACCTGATATCGTTTGGTTCGGTGAAATTCCTTATCAGATGCGCCGTATCGAAGATGAACTGGGGCGCTGTGATCTATTCGTGTCTATCGGCACATCAGGCGCAGTCTATCCTGCGGCCGGGTTTGTGCAAATGGCGAAGGGGTTAGGGAAACCGACATTGGAAATCAATCTGGAACCCAGCCAAGGCTCCCGTCAATTTGATGATGTGCGCCACGGCAAGGCAGGAACGCTCGTGCCTGAGTGGGCGCAAGAAGTGCTGGCGGCTCTATGATTAAAATCTTCATAGATGCTGATGCTTGTCCTGTACGTGAGGAAACTTTCCGTGTGGCGCGCCGGCATAATGTACCTGTTGAGGTCGTGAGTAATTCGTTTTTGCGTGTGCCCAGAGAGCCGTTGATAAAGCTTGTGACGGTGTCTGATGGGTTTGATGCGGCGGATGATTATATCGCCGAGAAGGCGGATGCACGCTCTGTGGTGATTACGTCGGATATCTTGCTGGCGGAACGCTGCCTTAAGGTGGACGCGATTGTGCTAGCGCCAAATGGCAAGCCGTTCACGAAGGACAGCATTGGCGGCGCGATAGCCACGCGCGCGATTATGGCAGATTTGCGGGCAGGGGCGGAGATGCCCAATATTGGCGGGCCGCCGCCGTTTATGCCGCGTGATCGATCAGCCTTTTTGGAAAAGCTACATTTGGAAATTGAGCGTCTGAAACGCGCGCAATAATGAGATTAGAGTTAGCCCTGCGCTGCTGCCAATTTAGCCGCTAGGGCTTCAATGCGTTCAGCCGCGGATAGAAGGCCGTTTGTGGCGTCACGTTCATTTTTCATAGCGCTTTTAATAGCCGCTTGATTTTCTTTTTGAGCATTAGCAAGCTGTTTTTCCGCTTCAACTTCGAGATTGTTTTTAACTTCATCAAGTTCATCTGTAAGCGTAATGCCGGCCATCACAAGAAGGCGGATGTCACCAATTTGGCCAAATTGATTAGCGAGCATTTTTACGCGGTCATCAAGTTTTTGGCCAAGGCGAAGGAGGCGTTCTTCTTCGCCACTATCACAGCCAAGAGCGTATTTGCGGCCATTAATATTTAAACTGACTTTTGCCATATGTTACCGGCCCGCTTCTGATTGCGCGTCTTGCGTCAAAGCTTGATGAACCTGTCGAATGACGGCGTCAAGTTCTGCGGTGGTTTCTTCGGCGAGGGCGGCAAATTCTGCTTCACGGTCTGTGAAATCTGCTTCGCGTGCTTTTGCGCTGTCGAGCGCAGCTGCGAGAGAGGCTCTGTCCTTTTCGAACGATTTGGCTTCTTCTGCCTGCCGCTCAAGTTGACTTACCTTATCTAAAAGGGGAGTGAGGCTGTTTTCGAGCTTGCGCAGAGCTGTTTGTAACTTTTCTGCCGCAGATTTTATGTCAGCGCTGTCATTCATCGCTTTTTCCGAATCTGAATAATTAATCCATAGAATGGCTTATTTATTGCACTCCGCCAAGCCATAACTTGTTGACTTCTTTTTTAGGCATTGCCATGTCAAGCGAGCTTGAAAACCAAAAATCTGACCCACGGCGCGGAGACTTCCATGACAGTAAAAATTGGTATTAACGGATTTGGGCGTATTGGCCGTTTGGTCACGCGCGCGCTTGCTGAATATGACATTAAAGACGTCGAGCTTGTGGCGATTAACTCACCTGGTAATATTGAAACATCAGCTCACTTGCTGCGCTATGATAGTGTGCATGGACGCTTTGGGTCTGAGGTCAAAGTGTTAGACGGCGCGATTGATTATGGCCGTGGCCGTGTACGCATGACACATGAGCGCAAACCCGAAGAAATTAACTGGGGCGAACTTGGCGTAGATGTCGTGATGGAATGTACGGGTATCTTCCGCACAGGGCCAACGGCTTCGGCGCATATCAAAGCTGGCGCGAAGAAGGTGCTTATCTCAGCGCCCGCCTCTGAGGTCGATAGCACGATTGTTTACGGCGTAAATAACGCTGACCTGAAAGACGACCACACCGTTGTCTCTTGCGCCTCCTGTACAACCAACTGCCTTGCGCCTGTCGCGAAGACACTCCTTGATGCCGTAGGTATCCGCCGTGGTTTTATGACAACGGTTCATAGCTATACGCAAGATCAGCGCATTTTGGATAACTCCCACAAAGACCTCTACCGCGCGCGCGCGGCGGGCCTCAACATGATCCCAACATCAACAGGCGCTGCAAAGGCTGTTGGTCTTGTCTTGCCTGAATTGACAGGGCGACTTGTCGGTTCTGCGGTACGTGTTCCGACGGCGAATGTGTCTATGGTCGATCTGGCGTTCCAGCCTGATAAGCCGACGACGGCCGAAGCGCTTAACGCAATGGTGAAAGCTTCTGCTGACGGCGCGATGAAAGGCGTTTTGCGTTACACAGAAGAAGCCCTCGTTTCCACAGACCTTAATCACGATCCGCATTCCGCTATTTTTGCTGCGCCGCTGACAAAAGTCATTGATGGGGACTTGGTCCGCGTCGTAGCGTGGTATGACAATGAATGGGGTTTCGCGAACCGCATGATTGATGTCGCCCGTATGATGGGTAAATAGACTGCGCACTCAGGGACGATAGGATATGGATTTTAAACGGCTTAAAGGCGCGCGCTTAAAAGGGAAGACCGCACTTGTGCGTGTCGATTTCAATGTGCCGCGCCATAAAGACGGCAGCATTAGTGATGATACGCGCCTACGCGCCGCTGCGCCCACGATTGAATATCTTCGCGGTAAGGGCGCGCGTGTTGTGCTGCTTAGCCATTTTGGCCGCCCTAAGGGCAAAGTCGATGCCGCGCTGAGCCTTCGGTTTATCATGCCGCGTCTTGGCGAAGTCTTAGGCACAGAAGTTTATTTTAACGATCAAATTAATCCAGCCGTTATTGATGCACTGCCGCAGGATGCGGTCCTCCTATTAGAAAATACGCGCTTTGATGCGGGCGAAGCGGTCGGCGATGATGAGCTGGCCAAGCGTTACGCTGAGCTGGGCGATGTTTTTGTGCAAGATGCGTTTTCCGTCTCGCACCGCGCGCATGTGTCGAGCTCAGGGATTGCCGCGCATTTGCCGGCCTATGCGGGCTTAAATATGGAGCGCGAGCTGGATCACCTCTCGCAAGCTTTGGACGTGCCCAAGAAGCCCGTCATGGCGGTTGTTGGCGGGGCGAAGGTTTCGACGAAAATTGATTTGCTAAATAACCTCGTAAAAAAGCTAGACGTCCTCGCGATTGGCGGCGGCATGGCGAATACATTTTTAGCCGCGCTCGGTCACGGGGTTGGGAAATCGCTCCATGAAGCGGCCCTAAAAGATACCGCGCTTGAGATCATGGAAAGCGCAAAAAAGGCGGGCTGCACGATCATGCTGCCGATTGACGGCGTGGCGGCGACAGAATTTAAAGCGGGCGCAAAGCACCGCGTTGTTGGCCTTGATGACGTGAAACCTGCCGAGATGATTTTGGACGCAGGACCCGAAACAGTGAACGGTCTGGTTGATGCGATGGACAAGGCTAAGACGCTTATCTGGAATGGCCCGCTAGGCGCGTTTGAGATTGAGCCGTTTGATACCAGCACAGTCGAGGCGGCGAAATACGCCGTCAAGCGCGTGAAAAAACACGGCCTGATCGCTGTGGCTGGCGGCGGCGACACGGTTGCGGCGCTTAATCATGCGGGCGCAGCCGAAGACTTTACATTCATTTCAACAGCGGGCGGTGCCTTCCTTGAATGGATGGAGGGTAAAACTTTGCCCGGCGTAGAAATTTTAACACAAAAATAGAATCAGCTTAGGGCTATGCCCAGATAGACGGCCTAATGCGGCCCTGACATGCGGAGACACTTATGAGCCTAGAACAGCTAAATGCAATCGCCACAAAAATGGTCGCGCCGGGGCAAGGCCTCTTGGCGGCAGATGAAAGTACAGGCACAATCGGCAAGCGTCTGGCTTCGATTGGAACGGAAAACACCGAAGACAATCGCCGCGCTTGGCGTGAAATGCTTTTCCGCACGGACAAAGCGATGGCCGATCATGTCTCAGGCGTTATCATGTATGACGAGACGTTGCGCCAGTCGGCCAAAGACGGCACGCGCTTTGTGGATTTGATTCGCGCCAATGATGCCATTCCAGGTATTAAGGTTGATATGGGCGCGAAGCCTATGGCAAAACGTTCAGGCGAGACAATCACCGAAGGTCTTGACGGTTTGCGGGATCGCTTGGCTGAATATTATGACCTCGGCGCGCGCTTTGCCAAATGGCGGGCTGTGATTGAAATTTCACACCCTGAGCGCGCCGAAGGCGTTACGCCAAGCTTTAGCGCGATCAAAGCCAATTCACATGCGCTGGCCCGTTACGCAGCGCTTTGCCAAGAAGCGAACATCGTACCGATTGTTGAACCCGAAGTTTTGATGGGTGGCTTTCACGGGATTCAGCGCTGTCACGAGGTAACAGAGCAGGTTCTCAAAACAGTTTTCGCTGATCTCTACGAGCAAGGCGTTGAGCTTGAAGGGATTGTCTTGAAACCTAACATGATTATCCCAGGCGAGAAGTGCTCTGTGCAGTCCAGCACAGATGAAATCGCCGAACGCACGGTTCAGGTTCTTAAAGACTGCGTACCGTCCGCTGTGCCAGGCATTGCGTTCCTTTCTGGCGGGCAGGACAATGTCGCGGCGACGGCAAATCTTGACGCGATGAATAAAATTGGCGGTTTGCCGTGGAACCTGACATATTCTTATGGCCGCGCCCTCCAACAGCCTGCGCTTCATGCGTGGAAAGGTCAGAGTGATAATTACGAGTTGGGCCAAGCTGCTTTTTACAAACGTGCCCATATGAACGGTCTTGCCTCTAAGGGTGAGTGGAGCGCCAATCTCGAAAACGCGTAAATTTACGCCGTTAATTTACAGGGAAAATGAACATGAAACATATACTAATCACCTCTCTTTTGTCAGCTAGCTTTTTGCTAACGGCTTGCGACGAAGAAGATATTCAAGCCGCCGTGGACAATGGCACGCCAATTGCGGCCGATATGGGCGAAGCGCCTGCGGCTATGGATCCAGCACTTGCTAATTGCCCAGCTGACCAAACTCTTACGGATATATCAGCCTATTCATTTGATGTGTTCCAAGCGGATAGCGCAGAGATGTTCCACGGTGAGCTTGCCAAGCGCGAAGACGTTGTCACATTGCCATCTGGCTTGCAGTATACAGTTGTGAAAAGCGGTAATCCAGAAGGACCAAAGCCGCTGCCGACGGATACTGTCACAGTGCATTACCACGGACTTTTCCCGACGGGTCAAACGTTCGATAGCTCATATGACCGTGGCGAAACGATTGATTTTCCGCTTAACCGCGTGATCAAAGGTTGGACAGATGGCGTAGGCTTAATGCGCCCATGCGATGCGTGGACATTCTATATCCCAAGCGACTTGGCCTATGGACCCAAGGGTCGTCCCGGCATACCTGGCGGCGCGTCACTTGTTTTCCATGTGCAGCTTTTGGGCGTTCAATAAGAACACTTTTAAAAGCTTAAGTGAATATGACGCTCATCCTAACGGATGGGCGTTTTTTATTCCTCAAGATTTAGCAAAGCCGGATCGCCGCCTTGGGCTGAGATATTGTTCGTCACAGTTACTTCTGTTGCGAAACGAGGCAGGTAGTGCGGGCCGCCTGCTTTGGGGCCTGTGCCGGATAGGCCGCGCCCGCCAAAGGGCTGCACGCCGACAACGGCGCCGATGACGTTTCGGTTGATATAGACATTTCCTGACGGCACGGCACGGCTTACGCGCTGCGCGAAGCGTTCTAAGCGGCTGTGAATTCCGAGCGTTAAGCCGTAATTTTTGGCCGCATAATCCGCCATCAGTTTATCGAGGTGTTTTTCTTTATAGCGCATGACATGCAGGACAGGGCCGAAGGTTTCGGTTTTGATGTCTGCCAAATTGGTCATTTCAATCAAGGTCGGGGGCATGAAAGTGCCGTCCTTGCAGGCAGGTGGTAGTTCGCATTGATGGATAAGCTTCATCGACGCAGGGAGGTTCGTAATATAATCTTGCAGGCTTTTCAGGGCGTCGTGGTCTATCACAGGGCCAATATCTGTTTCCGGATGTTTCGGATCGCCGATATGGAGCGCGTTCATTGCGCCTATAATGCCGTCAATGATGTGACCCGCCGTATGCTCAGGCACAAACAATACGCGCAATGCAGAGCAACGCTGTCCGGCGGCGTTAAAGGCGCTACCGATGACGTCGTCAATCACTTGCTCTCGCAGCGCTGTTGTGTCGACAAACATCGGATTAAGGCCGCCTGTCTCTGCGATCAGGACGGGAATGGGGCCGTCTTTTTGCGCGAGTGTCATGTTGATAAGCTTGGCGACCTCGGTTGAGCCAGTGAAGCAAACGCCTGTGATGCCTGGGGCCGCCGTTAGCGCTGCGCCGATATCGCCTTCGCCCAATACGAGCTGAAAGACGTCTTTTGGGACGCCCGCTTTGTGGATCAGTTTGGCGGCGACATAGGCGGTGAGCGGTGTTTGCTCTGCGGGTTTGGCGATGACGCTATTTCCTGCGGCTAGAGCGGCTGTGATCTGGCCGAGGAAAATCGCGAAGGGGAAATTCCACGGGCTGATACAGACGAAGGTGCCGCGCCCGCTCAGAGACAGGTGATTGGTTTCACCTGCGGGACCGGGCAGGACGACGGGGTTTGTGAATGTTGCCCGCGCTTGCGCGCCGTAATAGCGGCAAAAATCTACGGCTTCGCGAATTTCGGCAATGCCGTCTTCGGTCGTTTTCCCAGCTTCGCGCCCGAGAAGCACAAGGATGTCGTCCATATCGGCTTCGATGAGATCCGCGAGTGTGTTCAATATATCGGCCCGCGCTGCGCCGCCGCGTGTGTTCCAATCCATGAAACTACCTCTTGCTGCCGCGACAATGGCGGGAACGTCGTCGGCTGAGGCATTGAGAGATGTGCCTATGGGTTTAGCGTCTACGGGCGAGAAGCGCGTTTCGGCTTTGGCCTTCTTTTCGGATTTTATAGCCGTGAGGGATGTGGCGTCGATAGCGGTGAAATTATCATAGCGCTCTGTGATGTGCGTTTGTACGCCGACTTGGCTGTAATCACATCCAATAGCGGCTTTGCGCGTCTCGCCAAATAGCGCGAGCGGCGCGGGGATGGCAGGGTGGCGCGTGAGCGGTTTATCTGTGAAGGGCGAGCGCGCGACGTCTTCGGGGGCAACGTCTTCATCGAGGAAGCTATGTACGAAAGAGGTGTTGGCGCCATTTTCCAGTAGGCGGCGCACCAGATAGGGCAAGAGGTCTTCATGCGCGCCGACGGGGGCGTAAACACGTACGGGGCGCTGTGTGTTCACTGCGTTGTAAAGCGCGTCGCCCATGCCGTGCAGGCGCTGGAATTCATATGAGGAATCCGTTTTGGCCATGGCTTGGATGGCGGCAACACTATGGGCGTTATGCGTGGCAAATTGCGGATAGATAGCGTCGCCTGCCTCCAGCATTTTACGCGCGCAGGCCAGATAGGCGAGGTCTGTCGTGCTTTTGCGGGTCCAAACGGGGAAGTCGGGATGACCTGCTTCTTGAGCGTGTTTGATTTCCGTGTCCCAATAGGCACCCTTAACAAGGCGGATCATCAAGCGGTGGCCTGTGTCACGGGCGAGGGTTATGAGATGGTCAATCACATAAGGGGCGCGCTTTTGGTAAGCTTGCACAGCGAGCCCTAATCCGTTCCAGCCGTTCAGAGACGGCTCTCTCGATAATTTATCCAGTAGTTTTAAAGATATCACCAAGCGGTCAGCTTCTTCGGCGTCAAGACAGAGGTTAAGATTGGCCTTTGCAGCCAGCTCTGCGAGGCCAAGTAGGCTGGGGTAGAGCTGCGTCATGACATCTTCATAATGAAGCGCGTCATAACGGGGATGTAACGCGGAGAGTTTCACCGATATGCCGTGCATGTCTTCGGGTAAATCGGTTCGCAGCTGTTCGGAGAGCGCGATAATCGCGCGCTCATAGGCGGCGCGGTAACGCTCTGCGTCTTCGAATGTGCGCGCGCCTTCGCCGAGCATATCAAAAGAGCAAAGCTCGCGCGTCTTTTTGGGGCCAAGGCTTGCCGCGCGCTCCATAGCCTCGCCGATGGTGCGTCCAACAACGAATTGCTCACCCATTATGCGCATAGCCTGCATCATGGCTTTGCGGATGACAGGCGCGCCGGCCTTATTGGTGAGCTTGTGCATGAAACCGCGAACGTCGCCGTGCATCTCTGGTTCAATGTCAACGACGCGCCCTGTTAACATCAATCCCAGCGTAGAGGCATTGACGAGCCAGCTCTCGGATTGGCCCATGTGGCTGTCCCATTCGCCTGAGCTGATTTTTTCTGCGATCAATTTATCAGCCGTTTTAGCATCTGGCACACGCAGGAGCGATTCGGCGAGGCACATCAGGGCGAGGCCTTCTTTGTTGGAGAGGCCGAATTCCTCGAGGAATGTTTCCATCAAACCTTTGCGCTTGGCGAGGGCGCGCGCGTCGTGAACGATTCGCACAGCATGGGCGTTAATCGCGTTTTGCGCGTTTTTAAAAAGGTTAATTCGCGTGATAAGTGAGCTTGCTGCGTTGTTTTCATCACTAAATTTGTGTTCGTCTAGTAGGTCCCAGTTCATATTAACCCCGTTCATATTTCGTTCAGGCATTTCTCTGTTTAAGTCTAGAACTGGGTAGGTTGTTTCGTCACCTATTTGTTGGGGTATAAATTGCTGTAATTTGCGTGATTAGTAGAAATAAATAGCTTCTGTTAAGTGCGTGTGCGGGTGTTAAACACTTGGCAAGGGTAACTGCAGTCCGGACTTGCAATGAAATATTTTGGGTGCAAAGAGCTCAAAACGTTTCGATGAAAAATAGAATTATGGGGTGGTATGGCGTCTTCTGCGGTACATAAATTTGATGAGATTGTTGTATTTGATTTTGACGGTACAATCACCACTGCCGATACGTTCGCTCTTTTTTTAAGATATTACGCTGGAACTTTACGATGGGCACTCCATTTATTATGCTTATCGCCTGTGTTTTTGGCATATATTTTGCGTGTCGTTAGCCGTAATTATGTAAAATCTCGCGTGATTTCTAAGTTTTTTACAGGACAATCGGTCGAGGCTGTCCAGAAAGCTGCTGATAAGTTCGCGCGAGAGGTCATTCCTGGGTTAATTCGGCCTAAAGCCGCAGAAGCTCTCGAGTTGGCGTTAAAGCGACAAAAGGATGGGCTTGAAGGGCTATATATATGTAGCGCATCTATAGGTCCTTATTTGCGAGCATATTTTGGGCCATTGGGAGTGTCCAATATTCTTGCAACAGAAATGGAAGCGATGGATGGCGTCTATACAGGGCGAATCGCAGGATGGAATATTTGGGGTGAGGGGAAAGTTCGCCGGATAAAGGCAGAATTTGAACCTCATAAAGTTTTAATAAAGGAAGCTTATGGAGACAGTCGAGGAGACAGAGAGTTATTAAACGCCGCTCAGGCGTCTTTCTTTCGACCTTTTCGCCTGTAACGGATGTAAGCATTGTGTTTCCTTCTTACGTGGGTAAGAAGAAAGTAACGCCTAGCCTTTTTGATTACAAAAAGGTAAGGTTTGAGGATATTTGCGTTTTGCAAATGATTGTAACTGGAGAGTTTGGGGGTTTTCGAAATGAAACGTACTCTACTAATGGCCGCTAGCGCCGCAGTATTAGCTGCACCAACTATTGCTCAGGAGTTGCCACCCGGCAATCCGCTACCGGGCGAATGTTTTGCGAGGGTAATCGTACCTGCGCAGTATCAAACGTCTACTGAGCAAATCGTTTTGCGTCAGGCGGGTGAAGACATCCGTAAAATTCCGGCAGTTTATGAAACTGTTACTGAACGTGTTCTCGTTCAAGAGCCAAGCTTTGAACTTGTTACAACAGGTACTGGTTCTGGTGGTGGCGTTGTTCCA
>JBMYWT010000060.1:0-17419 GCA_049607665.1 Maricaulaceae bacterium | reverse complement strand
TCTTACAGCATCCATACAGCATTGATGCAGTATCTTTACAGCACGCGTACAGCATCGTGAACGCAGTCTTGCAGTATGATGAACGCATAAACACAGCATTTTGCCCAAATCAGAACGGTATTTTGCGCTATCCCTCGCGCCTGAATTTGATTATGCTTCGCCTGAAAATGACTAAAATTGGCCCGCTGAAAACGGGCAAAATAACATCGGAAAAATCCCATGAACAATTTATTCCAAGGCGAAGCCGTGCTGCATTTTGGCTCTTCTGATTTCACGATTATGGAAACGGGCGCCTATGTGAAATGCGCCATCACGGGCGAGCGCATCACGCTGGACCGCCTGAAATATTGGAACGCAGATCGCCAAGAGGCCTATATCGACGCCGCCGCCTCGCTCGCGGCGTGGAAGAAAGAAAACGCGTAAATGCGCTTTGCGGCGATCTTGTCTGTGATGTTTGCCTTGCCGCTTTTGGCCTGCGCGCCTGGACAAGCCGAAGAGGCAGAGCGGGCGACGCCTGTGCCCCATTTGAAACCTACGCCAACGCAAACCTTTGAAACCCAAGCCAGCTCTTCTGTTTCGCTTCGCTCGTCTCAAACGGCCGCTGATCTTTCGTGCACAGGGTTGGCCATTCAAGGCGGAACAATGTTTTGCCAAACCAAACCGAACGCCAAAGTGAAAGTCGGCCGCAGCGCGGATGATTTCTATATTGAAAATGCCGACGCACAGGGACGTTTCCTTATCGGCTTTGACCGTGACGAAACGCAGAGCTTTGTTGAAGTCGGTGGCGAGAAAATTACCTTTGATTTAGCTGCGCAAGATTACGCGATCTCGCGCATTGACGGCCTTCCGCCCAGCCAAGTGTCGAGCTTTAGTGACGCGCAACTTAAACGTATCCGCGCGTCATCGGCTCGTAAAAAAGTCGGCTTTGGTTCACGAAGTGAAAAAATGGGTTTCGCCCCGAATGGACTAAACAGCGGTTTCGATTATCCCCTAAAGGCGTTTAAAAAAACCTCGCCCTTTGGCGCGCAGCGTATCCTCAACGGTGAAGCGAAGAAACCACATTACGGCGTCGATATCGCCGCCCCGCTCGGGACGCCGATTTACGCGCCCGCCGACGGCGTGGTCAGCCTCGCTGATGATGATCTTTATTTTGAAGGGGCGATGGTGTTGCTCGATCACGGGCAGGGCTTAATTTCTATGTATCTCCATGTCGAGGATATGTTCGTAGAGCCAGGGCAGACGGTGAAACGCGGGCAACAAATCGCCACCGTTGGGTCAAAAGGCCGCTCCACAGGGCCGCATTTGTGCTGGCGTCTGAAATGGCGAAATCGTAACCTCGACCCTGAACTGTTAACGACATGGACCGAGCGTGCCCAAACCTTCCGATAAATGTGAAACCATGACCGAAGTCCGCGAAGGCGTCGACGCGCTCGATCGGCAACTCGTGGCATTATTGGTCGCCCGCCAAGGCTATATGCACGCCGCCGCCCGCATCAAACCTAACCGCGAAGCGGTTTATGATTCAGATCGGATTGAAGATGTGGTGGCGAAGGTTTTAGCAGAGGCGAAAGCGCAAGGTCTCTCCGCCGACATCGCAGAACCTGTCTGGCGGAAGCTTATTGAACGCTGTATCGCCCACGAACATGATGTGTGGGATAAGACGCGGGTTTGAACATTCTAGAAATTTAACGTACCCTAAGGTTAGATAAATATTTTGGAACTCTATGACTTATTTTCGTAAATCGCTTGTTCTATTGCTGATATTGTTACCGGCTAGCAGCTACGCCAATGAATATTATGATGTGAATTATTTTAAAAATAATCCTGATGATATTGCGGAGCAACTAGATATTTGCCGTATACAAGTATGGAATGCTAAGGCTTCAGGTAGTCTGGCTAGTGTTAAAGCGGCTAAAAACGATCCCTCATGTATCGCGGCCAAAAAAGCAAGAGAACAGCTGAAAGCAGAAGAATTTGAGGCGCGGCAAAGACAATATGAGCAACAGAAGAAAGCTCGAGAGGCGCTAAAGCTAGAGGCTACAGAGCTAGCGCAAGGCAGTACAATCGAGGCGTTGAAAGCCAGCAAGGAAACATGTGATAGAGAGCCACATTCCATATTAGGCCAAAGCGGTTCGGATTGCGCTAAACTAAGCCACGCTATTAATGTGCGGGAAAAGCTCGACACAGAAAATTCAATCAATAGCTACCGTACGAGCGGCGGAAAAATGAGTGAAAAAGAGCGGTTCATTCTTCTGTCTCGTCCTTTACAGTGCCAAAAAAGTTATACGCGTGAGGTTTGCCGCGATATAAATAGGGCCCAAAATTTAGATGAGCAGGCATACCGAGAAAAATTCCGTGAGGACCGTAAAGCGGCCGAGGCTGTAGTTGAAGACTGCAAAATACCCTTCTTTAAGGCTCTAGCCGAAGCAAATGCCATACAAAATGCAGGCGACAAAAACCGCGCGGTGAGTAATGTTGTCAATCTCTACAAACCGCCGTTTAATAACCCTTTAGCTTGCCAGACGGCTGCTCGCTCCATGGGGACATCTTTTGGTATGATGAAGCCTGAGTAGTGTGGTCGTGTGCGCGTGGGTTAGCATCTGCATGCAGGGCTGGTTATATCTCAATAATAAACACTCGTCATTACCGACACAAGGTCGAGGATGAGGGGTAATATTAAATCCCACTCATCCCAAGCTTGATTTGGGATCCAGAGCGACTGGATCCCAGCTTTCGCAGGTATGAGCGAAATAGAAAGTCGCTTACGTCTTCTTATACAACTCCTTCGGCCATCTCCTGTGTACCCAAAACCACTGTGCGGGGTTTGTCTTTACCCAGGCTTCTGTGAACTTTACGATTTGTTTTACGCCGGCTTCAGTGTCGGCGTCTCGCTTGCCTGTGTTGTCTAATGTGATGGGGGGGTGGAAGGTGACGTCGAAGCTCGCGCCGTTGCGCGTTACCGAGAGGGGCTGTAGCGGCGCGCCGGATTTTAGGGCGAGCCGAGCGGCGCCTGTGGCGGTCATGGCGGGCTCACCGAAAAACGGAAAAGACAGGCCGGTATTAAATTTCTGATCGTTTAAGATCGCAATACTCTCCCCGTTCGCAAGGGCTTTCATGAGCTGCCGCGCGCCTGCATGGGTAGACTTTTTCACAAGGAATTTTGTCCCATAGGCTTCGCGCTGCGCCCGAACGCGGGCATCTACATAGGGGTTGTTGATCTTGCGATAAGTGATGCGTACAGGCAGGCCCGATTGCGTTAGCGTCGCGGCCATGATTTCCCAATTTGCGAAATGCCCTGTGACGATGACCGCGCCTGTCTTAGAGGCAATGAGACGGTCTAAATGCTCGCGGCCATGAATGCGCACGCGGCTTTTGGGGCTGAAAACTTGCACACGTTTCATGAGGGGGAATTCGGCAAAGGTGCGCCCCGTATTGTCCCAAATCTCTGAGATTAATGTTTTGCGCTCATTCTCGGCTAGGTCAGGAAAGGCAATATTTAGGCCTGTTTTTATAATGTGTTGTTTGGATGTACGCGGCCCGATCATACGCAAAAGCCATCCGCCGAAACGGGAAATAGCGGCGAAAGAAAACGGCTTTAGCAAAAGGCAGACGACGTCATAGGCGAAGGCTTCGAGCCGCCATTTTATGTGTTGTCGCTTGCTGTTCTGCTGGTTCATGTTTTGCGCGCGGGTGATTTAGGGCGGGTCTGTGTGATGATGGGATGGAGGAGTTGCCGTAGAGTCAATTCATCTTCAAAGACCACAGAAACAGGCCAAGGCGTGATGCCGCGCCGATAGCCCTTGGGCAGGCGGACATAGTCTTTTTCTGTGGTGATCAACCCAGCGTTATATTCAGAGGCCAACATGAAAAGGCTTTCTATGTCGGCATCAGAATATTTGTGGTGATCGGAATAGGGGATTTCTTCGACGATATCGCCGCCGTGACGACGTAGGCTGTCGAAGAATTTATTCGGGCGGCCAATGCCGGCAAAGGCAAAGAGCTTGCCGCGCGGCGGCGGGGCGGCGGGCGCGAGAAAGGCGGGAATGATTTTCTTACCTTTTAGTTGCGCCGCAAGATGCTCGTCTATTTCGTAATCGGCAGAAGGCTTCATCAGGATGATCCCATCCGCCCGTTCGAGCGCGCCCGTTAGGGGCTCGCGCAGCGGTCCAGCGGGGAAGACACAGCCATTGCCAAAGCCAACTTCGGCGTCCACGACAAGCAGAGATAGCGTCTTTTGCACCATTGGGTTTTGGTGGCCGTCATCCATGACAATGACACTTGCGCCGAAAGATTTTGCGGCCCGCGCGCCGTCATCTCTGGCGGCAGAGACCCAGATCAGGGCATGACGCGCAAGAAGGAGCGGTTCGTCTCCGACGTCATCGGCGCTATGGGTTTGCTGTACGGTGATCGGGCCTTTTTCGTGGCCGCCATAACCGCGCGTAAGGCCAACGGCTTCGATGCCTAGGCGGCGCAGGCTTTTAAGCAGGTAAATCACGACGGGCGTTTTTCCCGTTCCGCCAAGCGTTGCATTGCCGACGCATATAACGGGAATTTCGGGATCAAAGCTTTTCGTTTCGCTAATGCGTTTTGTCACGATGCGGCCATAGATCCACGAAATGGGACTTAGAAGGAAACGGATCATAGGCGCGCTATCGCGGCCCTCTCGGACGTTCCAAAACTCTGGCGGTCTCATGATGGCGCCCTCATAGCTCGCTTGTTCGCGGCGGCATAATCGGCAGAAGTTGCTCCCAGACATATTCAAGTACGCCGTCACGCCCCTTTGCAAAGGCTTCGCTTTTTTCCTGTAGGCGGATGAGTTTTTTCTTATGGCCCAAAAGGTCTGCGACTTCGCGCCCGACTTGATCTGGCGAGAGGATACGCCGTGCCGCATCATGGGAGCACATTTGCATGTAGCTATCGGCGAAACTGGCGACATTAGCACCTGTGATAACGGCGCTGCCTAGGCGGGCGGGTTCCAGTGGATTATGTCCCGATAGCCCTTCGACAAGGGAGCCGCACATACATGTCAAAGCGGCCAATCTATAAGCCAATCCCATTTCGCCAATCGTGTCAAAAAGATAAACTTGTTTGTCGGATGTGGGGGATTGCCCTTCGGAGCGGCGCGCGAAAGATAGGCCGTGTTGCTCTAAGAGGCGCGCAATATCGCCGCCGCGATCCGGGTGGCGGGGCGCTAAGATCATTAAGGTATTGGGCGATGTTTCCAGCACAGTTTTATGGGCGTTTATGATGATTTCGTCTTCGCCTTCATGTGTGCTGGCGGCGCACCAAACGGGGCGCTGTCCCAATGTGCGGCGAAGCTTGGTTAGGTCTTGTTTGTTCGCAGGGAGCGGCGTTGCGGCGTCTTTCAGATTGCCGCTAAATCCAACCTCTTTATCAAGCAGCCACGTCAGGCTATTGCTCGTAGATTCGTCGGCGGCAAGAATGAGATCAAAGAGCGAGAAGATCGCTTGTGCGCTCTTGCGCCGTTTGGCCCAGCCTTCGATGGACTTCGCGCTCATACGGGCGTTAATCAAGGCCATTTTTGTGCCGCGCCCTGAGGCTTCGCGGATCAGGTTAGGCCAAATTTCAGACTCTGACCAAAGCGCTAAATCTGGTTTCCAATGGGCGAAAAAACGTTTCACATATTTCGGGTGATCCAGTGGTACATATTGATGGATAATGCCGCCGGGCAGGCGCTGGCCCATGATCTTCGCGGAGGTCACAGTCCCGCTTGTGATAAGGATGTTGATATCGGGGCGCTCTTGCCAAAGCTTGGCAATTAACGGCAGCAACATGGTGCATTCACCCACACTTGCGCCGTGCATCCATACTAGCGGTCCAGCGGGTCTTTCCGTGGAAGCAATGCCTTGGCGTTCCGGTAGACGCTCCGGATCTTCTTTACCGTTTTGCGAACGGCGCTTGACCCAAAATGGTAGTAATGGCCCTAACAAGCGGGATGTCCCACGATATGTTTTGATAAGCGGCGTGTCATTCATGAAATCTCGTTTATCCTCACGTGGATGTTTTGCGCGGCACAGGCCAAGTTGGCTCATGCCCAAGCGCGTTGTCGCCTTGTGCTAATAAATCGTTCATTTCGGTTTCAATGTCCAGCCGTAGAGCCTCCAATTTTTCAGAAGTTATGTTGGCAGGAACATATTGGGGTGTTCCCCAGATGATTTGCCCCCGCCCAAAGGGGAGAGGGAGAATGAATTTATCCCAAGACCCGAATTGTTTGCGTGATTTTATGGCAAATGTGCAAGGCAGTAGCGGAACCCCAGAGAGTTTAGCCAGCCGTAGCGGCCCTTCACCAAGCCTTTGCCGCGGCCCGCGCGGGCCATCAGGTGTAATCACAATGCATCCGCCGCGTTCAAGGGCTTCGATCATATCCCGAGAGGCCGCGGCCCCGCCTTTTCCCTTTTTTGTCGTGCCAGCTTTTTTTGCGGAACCGCGAATGGTTTTGAGGCCTAAAAAATGGCTCGTACGGGCCACAATTTCTCCATCACGAGAGCGGGAAATAAGCACGTGCGGCATTTGATATGATTTTTTCCACGCCGAATTTAGCATCAAAAAACGCGAATGCCATGTCAGCGCAATAACGCCTTTGCCATTTCCCATGATCGGCGCGGCGCGCTCAGCGTGTAAAAACTCCCACCGCGTTGTGTGCTTTACAAGCACCATATAAGCAGCGACAAGCCAGCCTACGAGAGACGCCACAAAAGATGACCGCATGAAGCGTTTGAACATGTGCCGTCCTCCTGTTAAGTGTCCGTGAAATTAAGCTCTATAATGGACATAAGATAGATGGGTCTCGACCTCAATAACCCACAAGACAGAAAACAAGCCTATCGTGACCTGACATGGGGCGATCATGGGTTTTTGCGGCTGCGATTTGCCAATCGGCATCATATTGGCGGGGAGATGTACCGCGAAAACCAACCTTCGCCGAAACGTATCGCAAAATTGGCGGAAATGGGGACGAAGACGATTATTAATTTGCGTGGTGAAAGTCCGAAGGGGTTTTACCTGTTGGAGGTCGAGGCCTGCAAAGAGCACGGCATAGAGCTGATTAATCACCGCATGTATTCGCGAGATGTCCACACGGTCGAAGCCATTCGCGGCGCGCGTGACCTGTTCGAGCGGATTGAATATCCCGCCATGATGCATTGTAAATCAGGGGCTGACCGCACGGGTATTATGGGGGTTTTGTACCGCCACTTTAAAATGGGTGACAGCATTGAAGAGGCGGTAGAACAGCTCTCATTGAAATATCTACACGTCCGTCAAGGCAAAACGGGGATGCTCGATTTCTTTTTCCAGACCTATCTGGACTACGCCAAAGACCACGATATCAGTTTCATCGATTGGGTCGAAGGACCGTATAACCCGCCCGAAGTCAAAGCAAATTTCATGGCGGGATGGGCTGGAAGCTTACTAACGGAAAAAGTATTGAAGCGCGAATAGCGCTTCGAATTAAAACCTATTGATCAGCAGGCGTCGTAACAACAATCCCGTCGAGATCATCTGACATCAGGATTTGGCATGATAGGCGGGAGTTATCCTGCACGTCTTCTGCGAAATCTAACATGCTGTCTTCCATGTCGTCTTTGGCTTTTAGCTTGCCCATGAAATCGGCGTGAACATAGACATGGCAGGTCGCGCAAGCACACGCGCCGCCGCAATCGGCGTCAATGCCAGGGATCATGTTCTGAACGGCGGCTTCCATGATGGATGCGCCCGCTTTGGCGTCTACGTCGCGGGATGTGCCGGCATGGTCGATAAAGGTAATTTTTGGCATGATGGCTCCTGCAAATAAACTCAAAATTTCTACAGGAGTTATGTAAGGCGTTGCAATCATTTTGCAAGTCCGTATCACGGGAGTTAATGACGCACTATGAACGCACATTTGATTTAGGGGACGAATCCGCCACGCTCGCGCTGGGCGCGCGCCTTGCCGCGCATTTGGCGGCGGGCGATGTCGTGGCCCTGCGCGGTGATTTGGGCGCGGGGAAAACGACACTGGCGCGGGGGTTAATTCGCGCGCTGATTGGCGAGACGGATGTGCCGTCGCCGACCTATACACTCATCCAAACTTATGACACGCCGCGCGCAGAGCTATGGCATGGCGATATGTATCGTTTGGAACGTCCTGAGGATGCCTATGAACTTGGCCTTCTGGATGCGTTTGAAGATTGTATTTGCCTGATAGAATGGCCTGATAAGCTAGGCGATTTATGGCCCGAAGACGCCCTTGATACGCACCTTACATTTGACGGTGAGGGGCGAATAGCCACGCTTTCGGGCGATAGAGAGTGGATTGAAAATGTCTGACCGCAGCAAAAAAACATCTGAATTTTTAGCCGCTAATGGCTGGGGCAAAGCTGATCGCACGCCTGTGCCGGGGGATGCCTCAACGCGCCGCTATGAAAGGTTGACGATGGGCGGGGAACGCGCTGTTCTTATGGACGCCCCCCGTGCCGCCGAGGCGCCAGGCGAACCCGAAGGCGCAAGTGTCGAAGACCGCCGCGCTTTGGGCTATAACGCGCTCGCGCGATTGGCGGGGCCTGATCCCGCCGCATTCGTCTGCATCGCCAGCGAGCTAACCCGCCGAGGGTTTTCCGCGCCGAATATTCTGGCGGCTGATTTGGACGAGGGGTTCATCCTGCTCGAAGATTTCGGACAAGATGTTTATGCCCGCGTCGTGAGTGATGACCCGTCACAAGAGGCCCTGCTCTATAAGGCGGCGGTGGACACGATGGCGGCGATCTACCGTTCGACTTTCCCGCATATCATGAGCCATCAGCGCACCACATGGCACGCCCGTGAGTATGACAGCGCCGCATTACTCGCCGAGACGGATTTATGTTTGGATTGGTACGTGAAGGACGCAGACCGAGAGATTTCCGAGGGTGCCCGCGCCGAATTTTACGGATTGTGGGAAGAGGCGTTTAAAGTCTTAGGCGCACATGCTAGCGGTTTTGCGCTGCGAGATTTTCATGCCGAAAACCTCTTCTGGCTCCCTGAGCGCCAAGCCGTCTCGCGCGTCGGCCTGATTGATTTCCAAGACGGGCTCTTCGTGCATCCCGCTTATGATCTCGCCTCATTTATCGAGGACATTCGCCGCGATGTGTCACCAGATTTGACGGATGTTTTAATCTCGCGCTTTTGCGAAAAAGCGATGCTAAAAGACGACGCTGATTTCCGCGCGGCCTATGCGGTGATGGGCGCGCAGCGAAATACGAAACTCCTAGGCTTTCCTATTCGCGCCGATCTGAAATTCGGCAAACCGCAATATCGCGCGTTAATGCCGCGTATCAAACGTCACTTCCAAAACAGCCTCTCTCATCCTGTTTTGGCCGATGTGAAAGCGTGGTTTGAGAAGAACATTCCTGAGGCCCTGATATGAGAATAGTGTAATGAGTATTACAACGGCCATGGTCCTCGCGGCGGGGCACGGAACACGCATGCGTCCGCTCACCAATGATCGCTCCAAAGCAATGGTGGAAGTTAACGGCGCGCCGCTCATCGATCATATGCTCGCGCGCCTCTCCGAAGTTGGCGTGTCGAAAGCGGTGGTCAACGTTCACGCCCATGCCGACCATTTGGAAGGCCATTTAGCAGGGCGTAGCTCTGCTCCAGAGATCATCATTTCCGACGAACGTACGCAACTTTTGGAAACAGGCGGCGGCGTCGTCAAAGCGCTCCCGCTCTTGGGGGATGACCCGATCTTTATGTGCAACATAGATGCGGTGTGGCTAGAGAAAACCTCCGCGCTAAAGGCGATGATGAAGATGTGGAATCCCGAGATCATGGATGACCTCTTACTCCTCGCGCCAATAGAAAAAACGCTCGGCTATGCAGGCGCGGGGGATTTTAAGCTTACTGATGACGGACAGATCATGCGCCGCAGCGGCGAGAGCGCCCCCTACGTTTACGCAGGCGTACAAATCGGACGACTTGATCCGTTTCGTGGTTTCAAAACCGAGCCATTCTCTCGCAATAAAGTCTGGAATAAATCCCTCGCGAGCGGCCGTGCCTATGGCGTCGTCCTCGACGGATTTTGGTTCCATGTCGGCGACCCTGCGGCGGCAGAAGTGACCTCCGAAATACTCTCTGAACAAACCTTATTTGAAAAGCGTGGTGCCTAAACTCCCTGTCTATAACATGCCCGCAGGGGCGGTGTTCCTGCCGTCTTTAGCGGCGGGGTTAGTGGACCGTCTGGGTGACCGCCTCGCCGACGCGCTTGTCCTCCTGCCGACGCGCCGTGCGGTGCGGGAACTGGGCGAAGCCTTTGTGGAAATTGGCCGCGAAGACGGGCGGGGCGTAAGCCTCCTGCCGCGTATGCGCCCGCTTGCTGACATTGACCCCGACGAGCCGCCCTTTGAATTGGGGGAGCTTATGGGCCGCGTCAGCCCTGCCATCCCGCCGCTCATGCGCCGCTTTGATATGGCGCGCATCATCGGCACCTATCACGGGCGCATCACCGACATACCGCTCACCACATCGGGCGCGCTCGCGATCGCCGATCAGCTCCTCGCGATCTTGGATGACGCGGCGATGGAAGAGGTGTCTTTGCGCGATGCCAGCGGCCTGCAAGACATCTCTGATTTCGCCGCTGAACATTATAAAAATGCTGCCGCGCTCTATAAAGTCGTGCAGCAATTCTGGCCGCAATATTTGCGCGATAATGGCTATATGGAACCGATGGCGCGCCGTGTCGCGCTGCTCAATGCGCTCACCGATTTATGGATGGGCGCGCCGCCCGATTACCCCGTCATCATCGCAGGCTCGACGGGTACGCTCAAGGCCACGCGTAGCTTGATGAAATGTGTCGCCCACCAAAAAGACGGCATGATTATCCTGCCTGGGCTTGATACACACTTGCGAAATTCGGCTTGGAATAGAGTGGGATATCAAAAAGATGCGAATGGTGAAAAAGAGAATGATCTCGGACACCCTCAAACGGCACTGAAAAAACTAATTGAGACAGTTGGCGTTGATCGATCTGAGGTTCGTTTCTGGACGCCGCATTTTGGCGGCACTGATACGCCCACGCCGCGTCGCCGTATCATCTCAGAGGCCTTAGTGCCCGTGCCTGAAACCAATGATTGGCCCACACGTATTGAAACCATTAAATCAGAATTCGCGTCCGAAAATCCGTTCGAAACCGCGTTCGATGATCTGTCGATCCTAGAGGCTGATACTAATGATGAAGAGGCGATGGCGATTGCGCTTATCATGCGCGAAGCGCTGGAACAGCCTTTCGCCAAAGCGGCGCTCGTCACGCCCGATCCCGCCCTCGCACGGCGGGTGAAATCCAAGCTCCGCCGCTGGGATGTCGAGGTCGATTATTCTCAAGGTGAACCTTTGGAGGAAACAGGTTTGGGCGCCTTCCTTGCGGGGTTGGCGCGATTGGCGCTGGATGGGGACAATCCCGTGCATTTGGCGTTTATCGCGAAACATCCGCTGACGTCTTGCGGGAAAGAGGGTGGCGATATCGCAGGGGCGTGGATGCGCCTCGAAGGACGGCTGTTTCGCGGGCCACGCCGATTGCTCTCGGATATGGACGCGATCAGGGCGCTGAAAAACCATCGGGATGAACCGCTTGTTACGTCAGAGGACGAGACCGATTTGGAAACCCTAAGTCAGTTTTACGCAATGCTTAAACCGCTACGGGATTTGGGCGAGAGCGGAGATTATCACGCGCTCTCAAACTGGATGCGGGTCTTAACCGAAGTCGCTGAGAATGTTGCCGCCGCGCCCGAAGCCGAAGGCCGCGCGGTTCTCTGGCGCGAAGGTGCGGGCGAAAAGGCGGCACATATGCTCGCGGGCGTGATCGAATATGCGGACCATTTGGGCGATAAATTAGGCCATGTCGATGCGCGCGGCTTTGTTGATATTCTCGCCTCGCTCATGCGCGGGCAGGTGGTGCGGCCCCGTTACGGCACACATCCGCGCCTGCAAATCCTTGGCCCATTAGAGGCGCGAATGCTCACGGCGGATGTCGTGATTTTGGGCGGCCTCAACGAAGGGATTTGGCCTGCCACGCCCAAGGTCGAACCGTTCCTCTCGCGTGGTATGCGGCAGAAGATTGGGCTGTCTCTGCCTGAGCGCCGCTTTGGCCTGTCGGCGCATGACTTCGCCGAGCTTTCCGCCAACCCAAGTGTGTATCTTACGCGGTCAAAGCGATCCGATGACGGGCCGACAGTAGCCTCGCGCTGGCTTTGGCGTTTGCGAACGCTGACGACGGGCGCACTCGGAGACGAGGCGGAAAAAGCCTTCGCCTCGAAGCATGATTACCTAACCTGGGCGCGGGCGATAGATCACGTCACGCCCGAAGAGGTCATAGCCGCCAAAGCCCCAACACCAAAACCACCGCTCGATCAACGTTGGCCGAAGGGGCGCAAGATTAGTGTCACGGTGCTAACCCGCCTGACCCGCGATCCCTACGCCCATTACGCGCAAAATATTTTGGGCCTGCCTGTGCTTGATGATTTGGATGTTGCCGTAGACGCGCGGCAGCTGGGCACGGCCATGCATGATGTGCTTGAGAGGTTCGCGAAAACTTACGGCGATGACGTTCCTGAAACGGGCGAGGCCCTGCTGTCGGATGGATTGGCATCCGCACTCATGGAGCTTGGCTTAACGCAAATCCAAGTCACGGCCGAACGTCCGCGCCTTGATAATATCGCGGCAAAGTTCATGAGCTGGCATCGCCAAAGCCGCCTTGAAGGGTGGTCCTTGGCGGGGGCGGAAATCACGGGCCGCGTGAGCGTGCAAGGGCCGCTGGGTGAGTTTTCGGTCAGCGCCAAATCCGACCGCATAGATCAACGCGGCGCGGATTACGCCGTGGTGGATTACAAAACAGGCGATCCTCCGACGGCGGCACAGGCCAAAGCGGGATTTGAACCGCAGCTCCCGCTTCAAGCGGCGATGATTGATAAAGACGGATTTAAAGGACTGCTGGGGACTGCCTCCGATCTGATCTATTTGTCGCTTCGCGGGCATAATGACAAGCCTGCGGCGAAATCCATTTTGGACAAAAAGTGGAGCGCCCAAGATTATGGCGCGTCCGCCCTAGAGGCGCTTGAAAAAACCATTGCCTATTTCGATGATCCCGACAGCGCCTATCACTCACAGCCGCGCATAAAATTTACCAATCGTTTTGACGATTACGATCACCTTGCGCGCCGCGCCGAATGGGCCAAGGCGGGCGAAGACCCGAGCGGCGGTGAAGCATGAGCGGGGTAGATGAAAATGCCTATTTAGACGCGATAGCCGCGCAAACGGCAGCGGCCAATCCGCGCCGTGATGTGTTCGTCTCGGCCAATGCGGGATCGGGGAAAACCTATGTTTTGGTCAATCGCGTCTCGCGAATTTTGCTGCTCGACGGGGAGGTTAAGCCTGAGAAAATTCTCTGCCTGACTTACACGAAAGCCGCCGCCTCAGAGATGCAATCGCGCCTGTTTAAAAACTTGGGCGCTTGGTCGGTCATGCCCGAAGCGGAGCTGCGCGGGGAGTTGGTGGAAGTGCTGGGAGACGCGGAGCTGGCTGCAAATTTTGATTTAAAACAAGCCCGCGAATTATTTGCCAAAGCACTGGAGACGCCCGAAGGTTTGAAGGTGCAAACGCTCCATGCGTTTTGCGAACGTATCCTCTCGCGCTTTCCGATTGAAGCGGGGATACTGCCAGGGTTTGACGCGCTGGATGACGGCGAAGCGCGCGGCCTGCATGAGGCTGTGTGGGACGGCATTTTGCAAGCGGCTTTTGACAAACCCGAAAGCGATTTGGCGCAAGCGATTGCCTTCCTCATGCCGATCACGGCGAACTCGACATGGGAAAGCTTGCGGGCGTGGATGGCGCAAAATGTCTATGCGGTTCAAGCATGGGATGAGGCGGGTGGTGTGGAGCCGCTTGCAAAACGCTTAGGGCTAAAGGGTGATGAAACTGTAGAAAGTTTGAAGGCCAGAATTTGGAATGATGTTGATAAAAGCGCGTTAGAACTCGCGGCCAAAGCAATGGTGCAATCTGGCACGGCGACACAAAAAACAAAGGCCGAAGGCTTGCTCGCGGCGTTACGTGGGCCTGACGCGATCACCGCATTTGATCTCTACAGCAATGCGCTGCTTACGGCTGGCGGCACGGTCACGACGCGCATTTGGGCGAAGAAAGATACGGCTGATATCAGCGCTTTTATCGGGACATCCAAAGACGATCCGTCCCCCGCGATGCAGGCGATAGAACAAGCCGTTGAGGACTTGCAGTCAGTGTCGATATTAAGCGAAACAAATGCCGTGTTGACCATCGCGAAACGCTTTGCCACCGATTACGATGTTCGCAAACGAGCGCGCCGCGTGTTGGATTTTAACGACCAGATTATGAAGGTGCGTGACCTGCTTAAAAACTCGCATGTGTCTGAATGGGTGAAATATAAACTTGATGGCGGGATTGAGCATATCCTTGTCGATGAGGCGCAAGATACTTCCCCGCAACAATGGGAAATTGTCGATGTTCTGCGCGAGGCGTTCATAAATGAAGCCGAGCGTGATCCGCGTTTCCCGCGCACGATGTTTGCCGTGGGGGATGAGAAACAATCGATCTATTCCTTCCAAGGCGCGGAACCGCAAATCTTCATTGATAAGACGACGGCGGAAAAAACAGACGCACTTCGGTTGCGAATGTCGTTCCGTTCTGCGCCGAATATACTGCGCGCTGTCGATGCAGTTTTTGCTGACGGAAACGGCCTCCAAGATATGTTCGGCACAGATTACACGGCCCCGCCGCCCGAAGACAGCCGTCATACAGCGCACCGAAATTCTGTCGCAGGATTGGTTGAAATTTGGCCTGCTGCGCCTGCGCCTGTGGGCGTCGACGAAGAGGAGCCGTGGAACCCAAAACCGCTGGACGCTCTCTCGCAGGATAGTTCCCGCGAAGCTTTGGCACGGGCGATTGCGGGGCAGATTAAAATGTTGCTGGATACCAAAGAACCTGTCACCGTGCGCGAGAAAACAGCGTCGGGCGGAACGCAAGAATTGGTGCGGCCCATGCAGGCAGGCGATATTTTGATCTTGGTACGCAAGCGCTCAGGCTCGTTTTTCAACGCCATGATCCGTAATTTGAAAACCCATGGTATCGCCGTGGCAGGGGCTGACCGCTTGCAGCTCTCGGATTCGATTGCGGTGCAAGATTTGACCTCTCTGGCGAAATTCGCGTGCTTGCCGTCGGATGATTTATCTCTGGCGGAAGTTCTGAAAAGCCCGCTGTGTGACGTGTCGGAAGATCAGCTTTTTGAGTTGGCAACAGGCCGTGAAGGTAGCATATGGAACGCCTTGCAAGAGAGCGGCGCAGCTTGGGCGGCGGTGATTACGGCGCGGTTGAAAGAGGTGCTAAAACTCTCGGAGCGCCGCGCGCCTTATGAATTTTTCTCGGACGTTTTAAACATGCGTCTGGCTGATGGCTCCAGCATTCTGAAAGCCTTTTACAAACGCCTGAGCCTTGAAGTCCAAGACCCGATAGAGGCGTTCCTCTCGCGGGCGCTGGCGCATCAACGCCGTGGTGCGCCGTCGCTCCAACATTTCGTGCAGAGTTTTGCGCGTGATAATCAAGACTTAAAACGTGAGCTGAATGACGGGCAGAATGTCGTTCGCGTGATGACGGTTTACGGCGCGAAAGGACTTGAGGCTCCCGTCGTGATCTTGCCCGATACGACGCAAGTGCCAGAGAGCAAATCGGCGCTGGATCGCGGCATGCTGAATTTGGGCGACAACACATTCGCCCGCGCGCCCAGCAAAGACAAAAGCCCTGAGGCGATCAATAAAATTCGTGATGCGCGCGCCGCGAAAAATGAGCAAGAATATCTGCGCCTGCTCTATGTGGCGATGACACGCGCCGAGAGCCGCCTTCTGATTTGCGGCTATTTTTCGGGGCGTCGCACGGATGATAATCGTGGCCAGACGGTGAATGAAACATCTTGGCATGGCCGTATCGAGGCGGCGGTTAAAGCAATGGACGGCGCGCATGTGATCGACACGCCGTTCTCGAATGAATATTTTACGGGCTACGCGTTTGGCGGGCGACCAGAGGCAGGGGCGAATTATATTGCTACAGAAACGCCTGCGCCTGATCTACCTGAGTGGCTCTACCGTCCGCGCCATGACGGGGAGCAGCCTGTGCGCCGCGTGACGCCTTCGCATTTGCTCGCGCCGCCGCCTGGTTTGGACGCGCCAACCTATTCGCCGCTGGATGCGCCGACGCAACGTTTTCTGCGCGGGAACCTCATTCATACATTGCTGGAATTCCTCCCTGATATTGCCCCAAACCAGAGACGCGAACGCGCTAAAGCGTTTTTGCTAGGGCACGAAAATTTATCGAATTCTATGCGCGAGGACATTGAAGCCGCCGTGATGGACGTGCTGGAAGACGCGCGTTTTGCCGCGATTTTCGCTGAGGGTAGCCGCGCCGAAGTTTCGCTCGCGGGCCGTGTCGATAGCCTCCCTGAGAGTGTCTATCTAAACGCGCAAATAGATCGACTTGCTGTGACGGACAGCCATGTCTATGTGGTGGATTATAAATCCAATCGCCCGCCGCCGAAAACGGCACACGGCGTAGCGGAAATTTACCTCGGGCAAATGGCAGCCTACCGCGAAATGGCGGCGGCGCTCTATCCGAACCGAGAGGTGATTTGCGCGCTACTCTGGACGGATCGCCCTGATTTTATGGTGCTGCCTGACGCGCTGCTGGACGCGGCATTAGCGCGAATTCCTCATGCTGCCCTTACTTGATCCGAGTGGCTTGACATCCACCGATGTCTTCCTACCTATTGGCGGTAGAGATTCTTGCCAATAGGAGCGCCTCATGGCCACAATTAAAGTTACAGATAAATCCTTCCAAGACGACGTCATTGGATCTTCGCAGCCTGTCCTCGTGGACTTTTGGGCGGAATGGTGCGGCCCGTGTAAACAGATCGGCCCTGCGCTAGAGCAGATTTCAGACGACATGGGCGAGCGCATTAAAGTCGCCAAAGTCAATATTGATGATGACCCTGAGACGCCCGCCAAGTTTCATGTGCGCGGCATCCCAACATTGATGATTTTCAAAGACGGCCAAGTGGTCGCGACCAAAGTCGGCGCGATGACAAAAACGAAGCTCGAAGAGTGGGTGTCTGAACACGCGTAAGGCGCGCAGTCATGATTTAGATTTAAGGCTCTGAGGTTATCCTCGGAGCCTTTTTGTTTTTAGAAACCTGATTGCCGCAGAACTTCGCCTGCGAGGTAGAGCGAACCGCAAATCAAAACGCGCGGCGGGGCTGAACCTTCTGGCGCTATTGGCTCTGACGTGCCGATGGTGATGGCGCGGTCTATTGCGTTCGTTAGAGTGTCCGCCGTCTCGCCGATGATTTTTCGCGACGCTGCGATTTCAATCA
>JBMYWT010000059.1:0-17724 GCA_049607665.1 Maricaulaceae bacterium | reverse complement strand
CACCTGTCTTATCAAATGGCGGTACTGACAGAGGCCTCCCCATTTCCTGCTTTTTAAACGCGGTCGATGACAGTCTTCACTCCATTGTAGATATTTGGAACGAAAATGTCTGGCTGGCCTCCAATGGCGGAGGGATCGGAACATATTGGGGCAATGTCAGATCTATTGGCGAAAAGATTAAAACAGGAAATACGTCAGGCATTATTCCTTTTATTCGGGTTATGGACAGCCTAACATTAGCCATTTCCCAAGGCTCACTGCGCAGAGGATCAGCCGCCGTTTACCTAGACATTCATCACCCCGAAATTGAAGAATTTTTAGAAATCAGAAAACCCAGCGGGGATTATAACCGTAAGTCTTTTAATCTTCACCACGGCATTAATCTGACCGATGAATTTATGGAAGCCGTCAAAACGGGATCAGACTTCGCACTTCGATCACCTAAAACGGCGGAAATCATTAAAACCATTGATGCACGCTATCTCTGGCAGAAAATTCTCGACATACGTCTGCAATCAGGTGAACCCTATCTGATCTTTTCTGATACCGTAAATGCGGACTTGCCGCAGCATCAAAAAGACATGGGGCTTAAGGTCAAGCAATCCAATCTTTGTTCAGAAATCATGCTGGCAACGGGCCGTGACGCCCAAGGCGGCCAAAGAACAGCCGTTTGCTGCCTCTCATCCGTTAACGCGGAAAAATGGGACATCTGGTCTAAAATACCTGAATTTATTCCCGACCTCATGCGTTTTCTTGATAATGTTCTGCAAGATTTTATCGACCGCGCACCCGACAGCATGAAAGATGCTGTTTATGCAGCTTCTCAAGAGCGCAGCGTCGGATTAGGCTTAATGGGGTTTCATTCCTTCCTGCAAAGCAAAAATATCGCGTTTGAAAGCGTGATGGCGAAATCTTTCAATGTGCGGATGTTTAAACATATACGCCAGCAAGCTGACCAGGCTTCGAAAATGCTGGCCGAAACCAAGGGCTCCTGCCCGGATGCCGAGAGAAGCGGCGTCCTCGAGCGGTTTTCGCACAAACTGGCCGTTGCGCCAACCGCTTCCATTTCTATCATTTGCGGCGGTACATCGGCCGGGATCGAACCGATTCCTGCAAATATTTATACCCATAAAACGCTGTCCGGTTCCTTCACCGTTAAAAACAGACATCTTCAAACATTGCTGGAGGAAAAAGGCTTAAACACATCAGCCATCTGGTCATCCATTCTCGAACATGAAGGCTCTGTTCAGCATTTAGAAGACTTAGACGAGCATGAAAAAGCGATTTTTAAAACAGCCTTTGAACTGGATCAACGCTGGATCATTGAACATGCGGCCGACAGAACGCCATATGTGTGCCAGGCACAATCCGTAAATCTCTTCCTTCCAGGAGATATTGAAAAATGGGACCTGCATATGCTGCATTGGACGTCCTGGGAAAAAGGGCTCAAATCCCTTTATTACTGCCGTTCAAAATCCGTGCAGCGTGCCAGCTTTGCAGGAAAGGACAAACGCTCACTAAGCGCAGAAGAAGAAGCCATGAAAGAGCTGGTGCCGACCGATTATGAAACCTGTTTAGCTTGCGAATGAATCGATCCTTTAACCTCTCCCAAAAACAATATAGCGCTTAATCCAAGATTTTGCGCCGACAAGGCAGGATAAATCGGGCCATAGCCCGTCCTTGCCGTCTTAAAATCATTGGATGTCTCCGCGCGTCATTGACGTTTTTATGGAGAACTATGATGACAAACCAAACATTAATGATCGGAACCAACAGGCTCACGATCACACAAGCCAATGAAACAGAGGATCATATTGAAACCGTCTCCTATATTTGCCCGTTAACAACATCACCGGTTGGCTTACGCATTTTTGATAAAGGATGCCGACCTCACCAAGACCGCTTCCGATATGAAGACCCTGCCGGCGGGTCTTATACGCATCCGTCGCTCAAGGGCGCCCGCCAAATGATTGGACGATCATTAATTAAACACGGGATATTCACCCTTCCTGAAGATAACAGCCATCTTGATGCGAAAAACCTCGAAAAAGTCGATCTCATTCAAAAGGCGCGCCTTGACCTGTCTTCAGAAACTCCAAGATTGGGCGATATTGTTTATTTTGAAAATGAACAACACCGCATCTCACATTCTCATAGCTTTGGCGTCCAAACCTCAAAAGGCGGCTCATTCTATATTGGAAAAGGCGGGGAAGGGACGTTTTCAGGCTCGCTCGACGCCCCACGGCTTAAAGAAGGCTTTCAGCTAAGTCCTAACACATCTAAGGCGCGTTTTTGGATGTGGGACGCCCACAAAGGCCCGGGCGCAGGGAATGGGCTCTATATTTACTTAAATGTGAGAGCCTGGACCTTTATCAATCCAAATCTTTCGCAAAAAGACGCCGAAACCCACCCAAGCACTTTGCATTTATGTAAAGTTTTTAAAGAGTATGCCGGCTTTGACCGAACCCTTGCCGCTCATATTCAAAAGCTGCTTAGAGGCTTTGTCTGAAAAGCCCCGCCGATTTCAGCTAAACCCCTTTGTCGATCCGTAAGACTGGATTAAAGCTTCAAACTGTCAAGTCCAAGCCTGACGGCGCTGCGCGAACTGGACAGTTTGAGCGCTTTAAGCCTTTCGTCTTTTTTGACAATGGAGTGATTTATGCCAAATCTTCGCGATATATCTATTCAATTCTACGGCTTCTCTATATTGCCCTGGCACAGTGTTTGCCGTGATGATGACGGTCTTGCTGATCTGCATTTTGCAGGCTGGGGACCCGTGCAATGTCATTGGTATGCCTTACCTGTTTCGTCTTAAGCCTTATCATATATTGAGACTCTTATGCCCTTAATCTTTCAACATCGTATCTATCGCTCTGATCTGCAACATAATCCTGACGTGCTGTATATCTTTGGAGACAATGAAGCCCGCAAAGGCCTGGGCGGCCAAGCGCGAGAATGTCGGGGTGAGCCTAACGCTGTTGGGATTGCCACGAAATCTCTTCCCAGCCGCAACAATGACGCTTTTTGGAGTGATGATAATTATGATCACAATATAACGGTATTAAGCCAAGACCTAGCGCCCGTCATCGAGCATTTGCGCGAAGGCGGGATCGCGGTATTTCCCTCTGACGGCATTGGCACGGGATTGTCAGAGCTTCCCAAGCGCGCCCCAAAAACCTTTGAATTTATTCGTCAGCAAACCCTAATGATGAAGAGCTTATAATCATGCAAAGCCTAAAATCTGACTTCGACATTTATAATCGTGATAAAGCCATATTAGAGCAGATATTAGCTGATGATCCTCAACGTCTGTCGCAAACCGTTTTAAAGCTTAACCTCTCTCACACACTCATTTTTAAATCACTTTATGGCAAACTGTATCTGGTACTACGATCTCATGGCCTCGACGGAACCTATTATGATCCGATAAAGCGCGTCTCAAAAGACGAAGCTCAAATGTGGGCCTTAGAGTATCCGTCATTAGATATTTTACAAATCAGTCTTTAACTGTGCTGACATCCTTATAAGCCACCTTCCAAGGGCCAGTCGGTGAAGATATTTAATCTATGACCAAGCTTGAATGAAGCGGGTCGCAAATCACACAAAATGAATGGGTCTTGACTTATCGGTTCCGCCATGTCGGCAAGGCGGGTCGCGGGAGAGCTTGGGCAGGGCGCTTTCAAGACTGGCTTGGCTGTTTAAGACTCTCGTTTAAGGGGCTGTGAAAGACGATTGGGAGACTTTTTGCATGGCCGCCGTTCTGATGTGATCTGTGAGGTGATGGCAAATCGGCAGCCCTGTGACTTACTCTGTAAGACGGACTGCAGCTCACCTGAAAGTGGCCTTCTGGTATAAACCGCGCGCTCTTCAGTGAGATCACCTGTTGAATTGAATGAACGAAAATGGACGAGGGCAGCCGTCTATCAACCCAAAATCTTCGGACCGAGTGCTCGATCTGCGATCTGCGCGCCGCACCACTCCTCGATTTGGGGCTGACATCCGTCTTCACGCCCCCGCCCACGATAAATTTCGTTCAAACAACAGGAGATTAACATGAACAGCATTACAAATACCGTCATCCTTTCAGGCTTCTTGACAAAAACCGTCCGTGTAAATGAGCACGAGGGCACACCGGTCGCCAACTTTACATTGGTCACAAACAGCCCGGGCGGCAAAGGCAAAAAGGACATTGCCCAATTCCATGACTGCACCCTATGGGGAAAACTCGTGGACAGCCTCGCCGACAGACTTGAAGGCTCACCATACGTCCAAGTGATGGGCGAACTTCGCTACAAGCCGGTCAAAGACGGGAATATCACGAATAAGAACCCATACATCAATGTTCGTGAGATTTACATCCCATCCGTCAACCGCACAGCTTCTTCAGAAGAAGAGTAAAAATCCCCTCCAACTGGCCCCCGAAAGGGGGCCTTTTTTTTATGAACACCACATCATCAGACGTAATATTAAGGAAAGATCATGACAGATCACGCGAACATAGCCCCGGATGAGATTCACAGATACGGCAAAATTGACGGTCGTTATCCCATTAGTATTTTTCATGCTGAACGGGACGCTACCGTTTATTGGGTCATGGGGCCTGATCTTAAAAGGCCCGTAAGAGCCTTATATTGCGACTTCATTTGTGCTTGGGTCAAATACAGAACCGTAAAACAGGAATTGATAAAGCCGACGGTCTTTTGGCCTGATGAAGTTTTATAATCACGCCTATTAATAGGTCGGCTTGATAAAGTCCCAGGCGTCCCGTTTGCTCTCAAAGGGCTTATGCCTAATATAACCGTCTGCGGCCCTTACGCCTTTCATAAAGGCATCCAGCTCTATTTTCGTCTCAAACTTATATTCAACAGGCTGTGAGTCAGCTTCAAGTAAAAGACCCCAGACGATAATAATACGATATGGTTTTGCACCGCTCATATAGGCTGACACCTCATAGATTTATCATCTAGCATATTTATTGATAATCAATATAGCCTCATTATCAGTTAAATCAGTCGATCTTACATCGCTTCTTTGAGTTTTTCCTCATATTCATCAAAAACGGTGTTTTCGTTAGGAAGGGCTTTCAGCACAACATCATCTGGCGGACAATGTAAAGATTCTACGGATATTGACCAATCAATGGCCCTTGAGGTGACATAGCGTTCTTTCAAACTGACATGTCATTGGCTTAAAAATTGACACTTTTCTACACCTCTTTGAACTGCGCATCGTTTTACGACGTGTGGTATATTGAACTTGATACAGCGACTTCGATTTATCGGAGTCACTGTATCAAGTAGGCAAGCGCAGCGCGGCAGTACCGCCGCTAACTTTTTAAAACCTTGCTCGCAGTGATTTGCCTTTGAGTTCAATGGAATGCGAGCGCTGAACCACCCTGTCCATTATCGCGTCGGCAAGGTGCCCGGAGGAAAGATATTGATACCATTCGCCGGGAGCCAGTTGACCTGCAATCAATGTCGACCCGACATCAGTTCTAGCCTCCAATAGCTCAAACAAATCCTCCTTTTCAGGTTCAGAAATCGGAGCAATACCAAAATCATCTATGATGAGAAGTTTGGGTTTGATGAATGCTTTCCGCAGTCTTGCAATCGTCCCGTCCAGATGGGCTGCTCGCATATCTTCCAGAATTAGATTGGTGCGCGCGTATCTGACAGTTACCCCGTGCCGGATTACGGACTGGCCAATAGCGCATGCCAGCCAAGTTTTACCCGTACCGGAGGCACCCGTAAGCATAACATTTTCGGTTCTGTTCACCCAATCCGGCAATGTAAGTGATCGAAGCTTGGACTTATCAAGCCCGCGAGAGGCATCCCAATTGATGTCTTCCGGCTGCGCATCAAATTTGAACTTTGCGGCGCGTTTGAGTCTAATGAGTGTTTTATGCTTGTTGGCTTCTTTTTGTGCCAGACACATTTGCGCGATAACTTCCGGCGTTGTCATGTCAGAGACCATTCGTGAGCGGACGATTTCTTTATAGGATTCTGCCATAGCCGTGAGGCGAAGCCCCTCCAGCATGATGTCAATATCGTGTTCGGTCATTATGTGTCTCCTTCAGTATTACTGCGCGCAAAGAAATATGAGCTTCCACGAATATTTTGAGTGGGTTGAACAGTGCTTTTGATGTTCCGGTCATTCGCAACCGCTTTCTCCTCAAGGTTATTTTTGAGAAGGTTTTCCACATGCTTAAAACACAGAACACTGTTCTGAATGGCTTGGCGGCAGGCATAACTCACACGGTCTCTTCCGTAGTCGCGAAAAAGCTTGCGGACTTTGGCAATGAGCCGTTCGCGCTTTCTTTGCTCTTCACTTTTCCCGATTTTTAGTATGGTCAGTTCCCGAACGCTTTCAGGTAGACTGCCTAGCCACCCTTCAAATTCAATTTTGTTGTAGAGTGCATGGTTCGGATGGCGATGAGCATCTATGGTGACGTATGTGTATTCAGAACAGGATCTGACATGCTTTGCCACCACCTGGCCGTCGTGGCGTATTTCGACGCTATTGGCATTGCCCCGTATACTGACTTTTAGTCCCGTCAGCCTATGCGGTACCGAATAGTATGATTTATCATATGGCACATGATACTCGGCGTTCACGACGGTTGTTTTGGGGGTGTCCATGGAAACGAGACGTTCAGGCGGAAGGGGTAACAGATAAGAGCTTTCGATCGCGTCAAATAGCTCTCTGCGTGATTTTCCGCGCCGCCTCATGTTCTTATTGTTTATTTTTTCAATGATCTCGCGAAGGACTGTATTGATGTCTCTGAGTTCCATCAAAGGCTGATTTATAAGCACTTGCCGGAGAAGCCGCTGAACATATTTAACCGCATTCTCCACGGCTGCCTTATCTTGTGGCGTGTAGACACGGGCGGGTTTTGGCCGAAATCCGTAATGATCCGCTAGATTTAAAAATCTTGCATTGATGATGGGAATGTTCTTCCCGTGCCAGCCAACAACGGCGGCTTTTAGATTATCCGAACAAACGACCTCCGGCACCCCACCAAAATACTCTAATGCAAGTATATTTGCATCGTTGTGATGTATGGTTGATTGCGACAGGACAGCTGTGGCAAATGTCAGGCTTGAGGACGGTAGAATAGCCACAAACAACTGAAACTTTGTTTTTACACCCGCCTTAAGACCAATGGGAGTATATCCGGCAAAGTCTATTTGCATCGAATGACCCGGTTTATGAATATGGCGATAAACCTTTCTAAGTGTGCCAAGGTACTTTTTCAGCTTTTTACAATAGGTCGAGTATGTCAGCGCATTCTCAAGGCCCACACGGTCCGCGTACCGGCTATGGGCCTCAGTGCGGTTGTAGCCTTTTTCCATAAAGGCTATTTCGGTCTCCCAAGTTGGATAAACGAGGCCGCTTTCTTGGCTCAAAGGGAACAGCAGCTCTTGAAGCTCAGAATCATGCAATTCATTTAGTTTTTCGATGGTCAAGCCGGCGGTAATAGCCCGTTTCCTCAGATCAATGAGGGTGTTGTGGGACATGCCTCTGGAACGCGCGATCGCGCTCGGGGACAGGTTTGTTAGAAAAAGTAGTTTGAGTAGTGCCCGGTATTGGGTCATGGTTTTCATATGTAACTCCAGAATGGCGGAGCGTAAAATTGGGCCGAGCGAAAGCGTAAACCGGGAAAACCGGCTTGACTTTTGCCGCCCTAAACCGTAGAGAATAATCATTGTTCGAGATTTGTTTCTCTACATCAGGTTCAGCTTTTTCAGAGCTGGGCCTGACTTGTTTTTACGCCTGTTGAATTTGATAAATGGCGAGTCTGTTGATTTACATCTGCGCCTCCTCTGCCAATGACCTAAGCCAATCAGCTACATGCCGGGTGAAAGCAAAGGTGCCACGTCTGTTGGGTAGAGAGAAAACGGGGATATCAAGCCGGTCTTGAGCTTTGGCCTGCCTGAATGCGGCGGCGCTTGTAAACCCGATCGTTTTCCATAGCTCTTCGCCCGATATTAACGGGCCATGTTTTGAGATGAGGTCACCGGCAAGTTCTTCGCCGAAATGGATAGGCTGCAATCGCTTAGTCACGTTAAATACTCCAGTAGTAAAGTCGTGACGTTTATTTATGCCTTAATCTGAATTGCCAAGAGCCGGTATTGTCTGGGCATTTATTTGATTACCTAGGCATGAGCGTTTTAATCCATTTTTCAATATTATCGTTCCTACCACGAAGAAACTTTTTCGCCCCGCTTTCTCCGAGTACCGCGACGTTAATATTTTCAGCGCCAACCGCATCACATTCACGCTTATAGCTTTTAGATAATACGGCGAAAATCGGCGTGAATTTTCCAAAAAACCGCTCCCGATCTGTTGAGTCCATTATCTTATCCAGGTACTTTTCGTAGTCTTCATGATTTTCATAAAGAGCGATAAGCCCTTCACGCCAAACCGTTTGATGTGGTTCCAGCGTTAATATGTCCGCAGCTTTGATAGCTTTCCCCAAACGGTCTTTGTCAGAAAAAAGGAAATTTGCATGAGGCAGACTAATTTTATCCCAAACCGTTCCGGTTTTCCGGGAGGCTCTTTTCGGATTGTACACATAAAGCTTGCCTAAAGGATAGCTGCCGTCGAGCCATATTCCAAAACGGTGGCGTTCATTATCCGTAAGTAATAAAAACCAATTTTCTGCTGTCCATGACAGGAGGGGCACACTCAAGAGTACATCGTGGTTTACGGCTATATAAAGCTGCCTATGTTCTACTTTAAGCGCCTTAGCCGCATCGATAAAGTCTCGTTTTTGATCAACAGTCAAATCCGGCAACAGGTAATCCGATATTTGCGTTAACCGCCTGTCCCGGCTCAAAGACGTCTTCACCCTTAAAAGCCATACGGCCGCGAATGAAACCGCAATGAATGCCGCACTCAAATGTCTCATGATCGGTCTTGAGACGCACCCATCCCCGGCCCATGCGCAAATCAAGCAAAGTATGAGGAGTATCGCTGCTGTCACGCCTAATAAAGCGGCCACCGGCGCAACAATAAAAAAGCCGATTTTTCGTCTTTTGATGGAGGTGACGAGATCTTTTATTTTCTCTTGGTTCCAAATGACTTGTTCAGGCGGGATATTTGCGCGGTCTTTGAGATATTCAATCACGCCTATACAGCCGGAGAGTTTTACATCTGATACCGGGTCATAGTGACCCCAAGTCTTCATGCGGTAGGGTGAGCGTAACTTTCGGAAAAATGATAAAAAACTAAGCCTCATATGGAGAAATTTATCATTGAGCGGGCGAGATGTAAAACAGCCGCTCATTCTGGCTGTAACTCTTGAAAGAGCCTTGGTTTGGCGCACAGGTTTACGTTTTGCCAGCCGCGCCATATTCTGGACGTACTCTCGTTTAGTCTGCTATAGGGGATTTCCTGACGACTGGACCGGCGGCAGAACCAGACATTGGGGTTTCGATTTCTAATGCCTCGATGATCCTCTAAGCGGACTTAACGACATTCTCTTTAAGCAAATTATATGTGAGTACTCATTTTGAAACCTGGTGCATAGAATAGGCGCACAACGGTAATCGTATGCGGGCCGTTCCATGTGGTGCGCTCTACGATAAACAAAGCGGTTCCTTTTTCGATGTTGAGAATTTTAGCTTCCGCATCCGACGCGTTTGCAGCTGAAAAGGTAATTTCCCCCGTGGTGAAAAGCGCATTATTGACCAGCCATTCATTCATACTGATAGCAGAAAAATTGACGTCTAGGACACCTGGTATAACGTCGATATTGACCCACCGCGTTTCATATAAAAAGGGTTTGCCATCTGCTTGATGCAGAGTTGTTAAATATAGGGGCTTTGCTTGTGTTTCGCCCATGATTGTTTTTATATTTTCAGGCATTGCTTTTTGCCTTCGATTCAAGACAACATGTGAATAGGCATGACCTCTTTGTTCGACTTCCGCGCGTGTGATAGAAATATCGAGGGTGGCTTTCCGAACGGGGTGGAGCGAAACACGTGTTCCAGCTTTGCGGCGGCGATCCAGAAAACCTTCCTTCGCGAGTTCGCGCAGGGCCCGGTTGACGGTTGCGCGCGCGCAGCCAAATTCTGCGGCAAGCTCGACTTCTCCCGGTATAATTTCACCAGGTTTCCAGACGCCTTCTGCAATCCGTCTTGAAACTTCGGAATAAAGGCTCTTCCAAGTTTTAGTTGATCTTAGAGTTTTGGCAGGTGGCATCAGAGCCTATCTTTCAAGGACTGGATACAGTGGCGGTAATTGGCTGTAATCTCGTCATGGTTTTTATGCCGCCCCTCTTCCACGAGGTGACGCCCTGCTGACCAAACATCGCTTATCATCGACTTGTCTCCAGCAAAGATAAAGCTATCAAGCAACACGTCACCCTCGCGGCCTAATAGATCAAAATGTTTAGTGTCTAAAGCCAAAAGGTCAGCCAAGCGTCCGGTTTCAATTACGCCGCTATTTCGGCCTGACGCTTGCGCGCCGCCTTGGACAGCCCCGTCAAACAGCAAGCGGCCATTTGAAATCTCTTCGGTGGCCAAAACTGCGCGGGCACGATGGATTAAACGCTGGGAATATTCGAGACCCCGAAGTTCTTCCGTGAAGGAAATCCGAATATTAGAATCCGAGCCCACACCGAACCGGCCATTATGTTCAAAGTAGCGAACCGCATCAAATATCCCGTCCCCCAGATTGGCTTCTGTAATGGGACATAAACCTGCAATGGCTTTGGATTTTGCAACTATGATGGTCTCAGAAGGCTCCATTTGGGTTAAATGTATGAGGCACCATCTCTGATCTATTTTGTGTTGCTCAAAAAGCCATTCGACAGGGCGCGCGCCGTAGGCGGAGAGAACCTCCTCAACTTCGCCGACCTGCTCGGCGAGATGTATGTGTACAACATCTTTGGGCCTTAAAGAGATTACATCTTTTAGAGCCTCGCGGCTTACCGCTCGCAAAGAATGCGGCGCAACACCGAGACGCGCATCGGGGGGCAGCTTGGAGGTGAAAGCACTTGCCGCCGTGAGCAGTTTTTCAAAGGTGTCAATATTGTTGCCAAAACGGATTTGTCCCGGCCCTAAAGGCCGCCCGTCGCACCCGCCTTGCTCATAGAGCACAGGCAATAACGTCAAGCCTATGCCCGTCTTACAGGCGGCAGCGGCTATCCGTCCAGAAAGTTCTGCTGGATTATCATAGGGCGAACCGTCTTTTTGATGATGCATATAGTGGAATTCTGTATTTGCGGCATAGCCGGCCTCCAGCATTTCCATTTGCACAAAGGCGGCAATCATTTCGATGTCATCCGGTGTGAGTTGATCCAAAAATTTATACATAAGTTTGCGCCAAGCCCAAAAATTATCTCCTGGGTCACGCCCCCGGCGCTCTGTCATACCGGACATCGCGCGTTGAAAGGCATGACTGTGTATATTGGCGGGGGCGGGCAATAAAACGCCGCAGCCCAGTGCAGCAGACGTTTTCGAATGGGCATCAGATATGTTTGGTTTGACAGATGAAATGCGTCCAGATTCATCGATCTCAATCAGCACATTGTTTTGCCATCCATTGCAAGTCAAAGCTTGCTTTGCCCAAATATTTTTCATAGTCAGCCCATTCTTGACAATTATTATGTCTGCACATAATAATCTGAAATCAATAGAAATCAAGAACGGAAAAACGTTTGGAAGACACAGTTGTTATACATGCCACGCTCGCAACTATGAAGGCCTCCTGCGCGCCTTATGGTCTCATTCCCGATGGTGCAATAGCGATCTCGAATGGGCGTATTGCGTGGTTGGGTCCGACTTCTGAGTTGCCAAGAACCTACGAAAGTTACAGCGTAGAAGACGTGGCAGGCCGCCTCATCACGCCGAGCCTCATTGATTGCCATACGCATATTGTTCATGCGGGCGATCGTGCGCGTGAATTTGAAATGCGGCTTAACGGAGCAAGCTATGAAGATATTTCCCGCACGGGCGGCGGAATTGTCTCAACGGTTAAGCATACGCGCGAAGCGTCCGAGGACAGCTTGTTGGCCAGCGCCTTGCCCCGCATTGATAGCCTCATAGCCGAAGGCGTGACAACGCTTGAGATTAAATCCGGCTACGGCTTGGATGTTGCGAATGAGCTTAAAATGCTCCGTGTGGCGAAACTAATCGCGCAGGTGCGCCCTGTACGAATTCACGCCACCTATCTCGCGGCGCACGCCCTGCCGGCAGAATATAAAAATAATGCCGATACGTATATTGATGAGGTGTGCATTCCGGGCCTCAATGCGGCTCACGCCGCAGGTCTTGTCGAAGCAGTGGACGGCTTTTGCGAAAACATTGGATTTACCCCTGCCCAAATCGAACGCGTGTTCCTAACGGCAAAGTCACTTGGACTCCCTGTAAAGCTTCATGCAGAGCAACTCTCAAATCTTGGCGGAGCCGTTCTTGCGAGCGAGTATAACGCGCTATCCGCTGACCATCTTGAGTATTTGGATAAGGCAGGGGTGCACGCCATGGCAAAGTCCGGCACTATTGCCGTGATGCTGCCAGGTGCTTTTTATGCTCTTCGGGAAACTCAGGCCCCGCCGATTGATGCTTTCCGCAAAGCCGGCGTGCCGATGGCCGTGGCCACGGATTGCAATCCGGGTTCCTCCCCAATGAGTTCGCTTTTACTCGCGATGAATATGGCCTGCATTGTTTTTAGAATGACACCGGAAGAAGCGCTAGCTGGCACTACCCGTAATGCCGCGCGAGCCTTAGGCCTGACCGATTGCGGCGAGCTTTGCGCGGGTCTTCGCGCTGATATTGCAATTTGGAACGCGGCGCATCCAGCCGAGCTGTCTTATCACATGGGTTTTAATCCCTTGCACAAACGTATTTTTGGAGGGGCCTGATGGCTGTCATGACACTTACACCTGGCGCGACGACGCTTGCACAGCTTAACACGTTTTACCGTACACAAGGCGCTATCAAGCTGGATCGCGCCACGAAAAAAGCAGTTAAGGCTGCGGCAGAGCAAATCGAGGAAGCCGTAAAAGGCAATGAGGCTGTTTACGGCGTTAATACAGGTTTCGGCAAACTGGCCAGCGTTAAGATCGCGGCCAAAGATACGGCCACATTACAGCGAAACTTGATTTTATCACATTGCTGTGGTGTTGGAGACGCCACCGAAACTGGGATAACGCGCCTGATGATGGTTCTTAAGCTCCTCTCTTTGGGCCGCGGAGCTTCGGGAGTGCGCTGGGAATTAATTACCCTTATAGAAGATATGCTAGAGCATGACGTCACGCCTGTCGTTCCCGCGAAGGGCTCCGTTGGAGCCTCAGGAGACCTTGCCCCCTTAGCACATATGGCTGCGGCTATGCTCGGCGAGGGGACAAGCCTTTATAAGGGCGAAGTCCTGCCGTCCGCTGAGGCGCTATCCGCTGCGGGCCTGAAACCCATTATTCTTGGGGCGAAAGAAGGCCTTGCACTCATTAACGGTACGCAGTTTTCAACGGCTTATGCTTTAGCAGGGTTATTTGACGCTTGGCGAAATATTCAGGGCGCTATTCTCACATCCGCCCTTACAACAGATGCCATTATGGGATCTACGGCGCCCCTGCTCCCTGAAATCCATGACCTTCGCGGACATCGCGGCCAGATCGACGTCGCGCGCGCCATGCGAGATTTACTGGACGGTTCGGAAATTCGAGATAGCCATCGTGAGGACGACACGCGTGTCCAAGATCCGTATTGTATTCGCTGCCAACCCCAAGTCACGGGGGCCTGTATGGACATGCTACGCATGGCGGCCCATACACTTGAGATTGAAGCTAATGCAGTTACAGACAACCCGCTTGTATTGACTAAAACAGGGCAAATCGTCTCTGGCGGAAATTTCCACGCCGAGCCTGTCGCCTTTGCTGCCGATCAAATTGCGATTGCCATTGCTGAGATTGGCGCGATTGCCCAGCGCCGTGTGGCCCTTATGGTAGACCCGACGCTCAGCTTTGACCTGCCGCCATTTCTGACGCCAGAACCGGGGCTAAACTCAGGCTATATGATTGCCGAGGTGACGACAGCCGCCTTAATGAGCGAAAACAAGCACCTCGCTAATCCCTGTTCTACAGACTCGACTCCGACAAGCGCAAATCAGGAAGATCATGTGTCTATGGCCGCTCACGCCGCGCGGCGCTTGTTGCAAATGAACGCTAATCTATCGAACATACTTGGCGTGGAATTGCTCTGTGCCGCTCAGGGTATTGAGTTCAGGGATCCGCTCAAGACAAGTTCAAAGCTCCAATCCGTCATGGCAAAGTTGCGAAATGACATCAGTCGCCTGACGAACGATCGATATCTGGCCGATGACATCACAACCGCGAGTCGTATGATTTCTGACGCCCGTCTTATCGATACTGTCGGTCTTAGCCTCCGCCTTTCGAGTACATAATGAAGCCTGTTGATGTCATAACAGGCGAGAGCCCTATTATTCTCGCCATGCCACATTCCGGGCTTCATGTGCCGGAGCCTATCTATGCCCGGCTCAATCATATTGGCCGCGAGCTTGCCGATACGGATTGGCATATTGATGCGCTTTACACCGGACTGATCCCAAATGTGACAATGGTCCGCGCCAATTTTCATCGCTATGTCATTGACCCAAACCGCAGTCCTTCAGACGAAAGCTTCTATCCGGGACAAAACACAACAGGCTTGTGCCCCCTCACTGATTTTGACGGGGCAGAGATTTATAAAATGAGCCAAGCGCCTGAGCCTGATGAAATTGAAGTCCGCCGCCTTACCTATCACTCACCTTATCATGAGGCGTTGTCCGCTGAAATAACGCGTATCAAAAGCCTCCACGGCATAGCGTTACTATATGATTGCCATTCTATACGCTCCCATGTGCCCTATCTTTTTGAGGGAGCTTTGCCTGATTTTAATATCGGAACAAATAGCGGGAAAAGCTGCGCGCCAGAGCTCCAAAAAACTGTTTCTGACATATGCAATCAGGCAAAAGCCTATAGCAGTGTCGAAAACGGGCGCTTCAAAGGCGGCTGGACCGCTCGCCACTATGGTAAGCCGGATACAGGCGTACATGCCATACAGATGGAACTCTCCCAGACCAATTACATGCAGGAATCCGCGCCTTGGATATACCGTAAGTCCGCCGCTGAAAAATTACGATCTGTTTTGAAACATATCCTTCAATCTCTCGAAACTCAAATCTTAAAAGGTCAAATATCATGACATTCTCTCGCAAAAACAGCCGCGATATTTACCCGGCCACCGGAACAGATATCACCGCGAAATCCTGGCTCACAGAAGCCCCCATGCGCATGTTGATGAATAATTTACATCCGGATGTTGCCGAAAACCCGCATGAGCTTGTCGTTTATGGCGGCATTGGCCGCGCCGCCCGCAACTGGGAAGCCTATGATCAGATTGTCGCAAGCCTGAAATATCTCGAAGAGGATCAGACTTTACTCGTCCAGTCAGGCAAACCTGTGGGCGTTTTTCAGACTCACAAAGATGCACCCCGTGTCTTGATCGCGAATTCTAATCTTGTTCCTAATTGGGCGAATTGGGACCATTTTAATGAGCTCGATAAAAAAGGCCTCGCTATGTATGGCCAGATGACAGCGGGGTCTTGGATTTACATTGGCACGCAAGGCATTGTGCAGGGCACTTACGAAACCTTCGTCGAAGCGGGACGTCAACATTATGGCGGCGATTTGACGGGGAAATGGATATTGACAGGCGGGCTTGGCGGCATGGGCGGCGCGCAGCCTCTCGCCGCTGTCATGGCTGGAGCCTGCTGCTTAGCAGTTGAGTGTGATGAAACCCGTATCGATTTCCGGCTTCGCACAGGCTATGTCGATGCCAAGGCCAAGACGCTTGATGAAGCCCTCGCCCTTATTGAAAAATGGACAAAGGCCGGAGAGGCCAAATCCGTGGGTCTTTTAGGCAACGCGGCAGATATTTTTCCTGAGCTCGTCAAGCGCGGCGTGCGTCCCGATATTGTGACAGACCAAACCTCTGCCCATGATCCGCTCAATGGCTATTTGCCCCAAGGCTGGACAGTTTCACAATGGCAGGACGCGAGGGCTAAAGACCCTAAATCAGTCGAATCCGCTGCGCGTGCCTCTATGAAAATCCAAGTTGAGGCCATGGTTGCCTTCTGGAATCAAGGCATACCGACGCTCGATTACGGCAATAATATTCGGCAAGTCGCACAAGATGAGGGTCTTGAAAACGCGTTCGCCTTTCCAGGGTTCGTCCCGGCTTATATTCGTCCGCTATTCTGCCGTGGGATTGGCCCGTTTCGTTGGTGTGCGCTATCCGGCGACCCGGAAGATATTTACAAAACTGACGCGAAGGTCAAAGAACTTATCCCTGGTGATCAGCACCTCCATCACTGGCTTGATATGGCGCGCGAGCGGATTTCTTTCCAAGGCTTGCCTGCTAGAATTTGCTGGGTGGGTTTGGGGCAAAGACATAAACTCGGCCTCGCCTTTAATGAGATGGTTCGAAACGGGGAGCTTAGCGCGCCCGTTGTAATTGGGCGCGATCACCTGGACTCAGGATCTGTTGCCTCACCGAACCGCGAAACCGAAGCCATGAAAGACGGCTCTGATGCCGTGTCTGATTGGCCACTGCTTAACGCTTTGCTCAATACTGCGTCAGGGGCAACATGGGTTTCCCTGCATCACGGCGGTGGGGTCGGCATGGGCTACTCGCAACATTCGGGTATGGTTATTTGCGCTGATGGCAGTGAGGATGCAGACCGTCGCATAAAGCGGGTTCTCTGGAATGACCCAGCAACGGGCGTCATGCGCCATGCCGATGCAGGTTATGAGATCGCAACGGAATGTGCCAAGGAAAACAAACTCAACTTGCCAGGAATTTTAAACTAAATAATCGCCCCTAATATGTATTCGCAATGTCAGCAATGCCCCCACAGTACGCATCCTCGGAGTGTTTGAGGCATGGTCGTCGTGGTTAGGCCGGAATAACGAAAACACTTCACCACCACGTCTGAAAGTTGCGCGGCAGAAGCTGATCGATGTAACCCTGCTTGTGGCCTTGGGCGATAGGACATTAGGATGTAGAGAGCACAGCAAAGCCGATCAAATAATGGGCAATTGGGGAGAATGGGTTGTCAGTGCTTGATAGAACTGGATGTCAGTTTAAATAGTATCTCTAACAATGTTCACACGGGCTTAAATGCGTTTCTGTTTTTAAAACTGTGTGCATAATCCCAATGCCGTTAAAGTCCTTGATGGTGCGATAGGACGTTTGGCTGCGTCTGACGATAGCCCCGGCAATGAAACAAGGTTCATCCTCCTGCCTAAGGCGAGCGACTAACAATATTGCACTGCCTGACTTTGATTGATCTCTCATAATGGGTCTCCAAGGGTTGCCTTGAGAACCATCATTCGCTGGCGACCAGACGTGTCAGGGCTCGCAGACCGCTTGCGGCAAGCTCGTAAGAGCGCAGGCCTTGACACGGCTGCGTTCGAAAGTGGAATGAGCTCTCGCACATTGGAGGTCCGCCCATTGCAGGCTGTGAGGGAAATGTGAGCTTGTCGGGCAAAACGTGATCTCGCTCACGCCGCGCCTGATGTTGATAGCTAAGTTGAGGATAATCGCGCAGATGAAGGTTCGGGACACTCTCGACTTTTTTTGCCGCGTTTAGCGCAGAGCGAAGGGAAATAATCCGCCCTTCAGTTATACCACCATTCGAGCCAATAAAGAAGATTTATAT
>JBMYWT010000058.1:0-17788 GCA_049607665.1 Maricaulaceae bacterium | reverse complement strand
CAAACACAGTGAAGTCCTGAGAGAAGACATAGACCATGCGACCGTTGATCGTGCCCCAACCGGTGATCACACCGTCACCCGCAGGCTTGTCTTTCTCCATGCCAAACTCAGTGCAGCGATGGGTTTTGAACATGTCAAACTCTTCAAAGCTGTCTTCGTCCAGCAGAAGCTCGATCCGTTCACGCGCGGTCAGCTTGCCTTTGGCGTGCTGACTGTCGATCCGGCGCTGACCACCGCCCAGACGCGCGATGCCGCGGCGCTCTTCCAATTGCTGCAAAATATCTTTCATGGCAGTCCCTCATGATCTCATTTGCGCCCCGTTGATGCGTTGTACGCGGGCGTCGGGATAAAACTGCGGGATCCAGTATTCGGCTGTGTAGCCATTGCCGCCAAGAAATTGCTGGCAGTTATCAATCACTTCGCATGATTTGCATATCGAGAAGTTTTTACCCAAAGACGGTGCAACCTTGGTGTATTCAATCATCATCGCCACAACGCCGCCCATTGCGAGGAGTATACACTCATAGAACAGGTTCGACATAAACTGAAAAAGCCACGCCCTTAAACGCCGCCATGATGACTTACGGCCGGCACACGCACATCATCGAAGAAAAGTATGCAGGTATTTTGAATATTCCTATGTCGTCTAGTCGCTCGGTGCGGTTGTTGTGCTGATAAACATCCGCTGGTCGGTCATGAGGTACTGCCTCATATCAATTTGATCAATGCCTATAGTCAAATAGAAGTAGCGCCAATCATCAGCACCCTTGACCCTGAGCTTCATGGGCCAGGCCACCCGTTGTAAATCGGTAGGGCAAATCGCACGAGGTGTCGATACCCGTGATAAATCATAGAGCATTGTCGCACATTACTCATGAATTTCACGAATCTTATTGAGACAATAAAAATAGGACGTGAATTAAAAAATTATAATAAAAACTTTTGATTATTCCATCTCAAAGAGCTCTTCACATGAGTCCTTATCTACCAAAGAGCGATGATTTTTAAGACCTATGTTCAGGGATAATATGTTATCGAAGCTCAGAGAAAGGGTCCATATTAATTCCAATAAAATTGGACCCTTCAACTGAAATATGACCATTGTCCCGATATAAGAACACATCCTCATAACTAGCAATACAAGTGCCATCAGAACAAAAAATATCACGTAAGTCCACAACGGTGTATTTATTTTTAAGCTTGTCAAAAATTGCAAATGTAGTTTTTCCATTTTCTGTGATGTGTTCTCTTGAGTAATCACATGCGCTTAGGGGTAATTGGCGTGCAAGCGCATTACCAAGGCAATGCCCGAGCTCCGTGCCATTATTAGGTGGTGGCGTTACAAAAACAGGGGTTTTACCCATAGCTAATATCATTTCAGCCGTTTCAATCATCTGAGTGTAATCATAATCCGAATTCACCACGCCTTTTCTTTCCCCCAATCTATCAAAAGTCGGTTGCTTGCCTGACATTCCATATGTTGAAGACATGATCACCATTTCCACATGCCCGGCCTCCTTAAGGTAGGCTATGACTTGATCATTAAACTTTATACACTCCTGAGCCGTCGTCGCCTTATGGTTGACCCCTCGATTCAAGATCGGCGAGCATTGACTTTTAGCGAGTTGAATAAAACTTGCGTTTTCTGAAAAGCTGCTTTTCTGAAGTGAACCAGCTAAATGCATAGCGTAACTATCACCCCAAAGAACTGCTTTAGGATCCTCCCCAGTACGGCAATTAGGGTTGGAAATGCGGCTTGGAAAATCTTTTTTCGGATCACAGCTAATATTCAACCCAGGATTCGGAGCAAGCCGGTCTTTCAAATTAAGCTCTTCCCATGTCATCCCTGACGAGGTTTTTCGAAATGGTGCGCCATTTGTAACGTGTCCAAATAAACCGAGTAAGCTGAAAAATACTAAACCTGCAACTGAGGCCGCGAACAACCGGTTTTGTGAAGCAAATAATGTTTTTTCTCGTCGCCTGAATGGTTGTTCAACATAACGCCAGCTAAATGCAGCCAACGCAAAAGACATGATTATAAGAATCCAAATTGTAACCAAAGAAGGTGTCGAGAGGTTTTGCAATCGTGCAAAAGCAAAAAGTGGCTGATGCCAAAGGTAGGCACTATAACTGATTAATCCAATAAGAACTAAAGGGCGCATAGATAAAATTTTTGCCACAGAGGTTGCGCTCTGAGCAAAAAGTATCAAAAGAGCCGTACCCCCAACAGGTATTAAAGCGTAAAAAGATGGAAAAGGCGTATTTACGTCATAAAAGAAAATAGACCCGGCAATTAAACATAATCCAATTAGTGACAAAAGTGAGTTTTTATAAGGCAATCGGTTATACAATAAAAACCCACATAAACTTCCGACCCCCAACTCCCATGCACGCGTGTGAATTAAGTAAAACGTCGCATTCGGATAAGCGATTGCCCCCCAGTGCGACAAAACCAAACTCAGCGTTGAAAGTGCTAATACAATAAAAAATACAAACTTAAATCCAAACCGCCATGAAACTAATAAAAGTATCGGAAAGAAAATATAAAACTGTTCTTCAACAGCCAGACTCCAAGTATGTAGCAAAGGCTTCAGCTCTGATGCTTCTTGAAAATACCCTGACTCAACAAAAAACAATATATTTGAGGCAAACCCGCTTACTGCAGTTAATGACTGAGAGAAGTTTTTTAATTGTGTTGGATTCATCCAAACCAGCGAGAATGGTAAACAACATAATATTACAAAAAACAAAGCGGGAAGGATTCTACGAGCACGGCGTTCGTAAAATTTCCTAAGTGAAAATTTTTCCGCATCTAGATCTTTTATCAATATCGTCGTAATCAAATAACCGCTTATGACAAAGAAAATGTCTACTCCGACAAATCCACCACTGAAGGTCTCAAAGCCGGCATGAAAAAAAATAACTGGCAAGACCGCAATAGCTCGCAATCCATCAATTTCGCTTCGATACTGCATTTAGCTTAACTCAACCCTAGTTGTGTCCATAAAACCGCAAATTACAAATAAATCGTCCATGATGCATAGATAATTGTCTGCTTCAAATGCCTCTTTCGCAACATCTTCATAAGATATCAACATCATAAGCCATATATTCTTATGCCGCAAAACGCATAATTGCAGATTCAAGCAACTTGTACCCTACGTTAGTTGTTTTAAAAACGATTTATCTAATATTAATTTTGAACAGACCTGAAGAATCACAGCTTAATTTCTAGTATGAGAACCACCTTGAGCTGTTCAATAAAGACTAGATACAATATATAAATATCTGTGCAAAGACTAATGACTTTGTGACATTTATTAGTTCTAGAGTGACACTTCATCCAATAAAAAAGCCCCGACAGTGTCAGGGCTTAATTTTGTCATGTGCGCCTAGCTTAGAACTTTAGGCTACCTTGAAGAGCGATTGTACGGCCTTGGCTGTAGAACGTATAGTTCGAGTTCGCGCCGAATGTGCTGCCGCCGAGCGGCGAGTCGCCATTATAGGTCTTCACGATTTTGTCCGTTAGGTTTTTACCCAAGAGCGCAAGCTCCCATGGGCCGTCCTGCGGGGAGATGCCAAGGCGTGCATTGATCTTGGCATGGCCGTCTTGGACGCCTTTCGGATCCTGTGTTTGTGACGCGTTATATTTGCTCACATAGTTCATCGCCACGAGACCGGTTAGCTCATAGTTATCAGACACCATTGTGTCGAAATCGAGCGCAATATTACCAGAGAAATCTGAAACCAGATTGTTCTTCAGACCCGTGTAATCACATAGACCATTTGGCTGACGCTCAGACAGAGGCTGCGTACCGTAACACTGACCATTTTTGAAATCTGTGAATTCAAAATCAGTAAGCGCTGCGCCGCCCGTTAGGCGGACATTATCTGTGATCGCCCAACGGCCATCAAGCTCGATACCCTTCACTTCGGATGACGCCGCATTACCAACGTTAAAGCCGAGAACACCGTCAAAGATTGAAATCTGAAGATTATCAAATTTCGTGTAGAAGGCTGTTACGTTTAGCTCGGCAGCGCCGCCGAGTTTAAACTTACCGCCAAGCTCGTAATTTGTCGCTTCTTCGTCGTCAAACTGGAACGCCGCTTCGGCAGTTGCGGATTGGCCTTTGTTATTCGCGCGGAAATCAAAGCCGCCCGATTTAAAGCCGCGCGCCCAGCTAGCGTAAAGCAAGGCATTATCCGTTGCGTCCCAAACAAGTTTCACATCAGGCGAGAATTTTGTGACGTTACGGTTTTGCTCGGCAATATTACCATTGCCCAAATTACCCACGAAGAAAGCAGACGTTGGATCGCCTGCGCCCGCGAGCGCTTCGAGGTTGCTAGATGTGATACCGAACAAGTTCGCATAAATCACAGGCGCGCCGACTTGGGCGCCAGCAAGAGCAGCCCCCGTATTCGTCTGAATGTCCATACGGCGAGAGCCGTCTTTATCTTCATTCGTGATACGCGCGCCTAGCTGTAGCGTTAGATCTTCTTGGATGTGCCAATCAACCTGAGCGAAGGCCGAAAGAACCGTTGAATCCACTTGAGCCTGACGAGCCGCTTGAGTGCCGGAAACAAGCGGGCCAGCACCGTCCGCTGGGTTGCCCGGCGTACCTGTTTGAAGGTTCACAGCGATTGGGATGATTGAGTTCTGATCCACAATGATTTGGTCGCTATATTCGTGATCTGACGACTGGTAGAATGCGCCAATGATATATTCGAAATCATCACGATCAGGTGATGTCAGGCGAAGCTCTTGTGAGAACTGCTTATAGCTTTCTTGGAGGCCTGCATTAAAGACATAGGCACTGGTAAAGTCACAGTCACAAATCTCGTCATAGCTCATATCTTCGAGGGCTGTGATCGACTGAAGCTTATGATCGCCAATGTCCCAATCGAGTGTCATTTGGTAGGTTTGCATGTCATTAAAGCTGCTATCGCCATTTGAATGACGACGACCATCACGCGTGAAATCAGCCGCGCTTGGGTCTTGTCCGAAGACGCCGATCAAGATTTGCGGCCATGTAAGCCCCGCGAACGGGCCTGCGGCGGCGGGCACAGCGTTTTCAACTTCGATGTTACGTCCAACCGTATCGAACTCTGTCATTTCGGCCTTGAACGTTGCCATCAAGTTTTCTGTGACATCGACTTCAAGAGTGCCGCGAAGCGTTAGCTCCTCGCGGGACGGCTCATCGCGGTCAAGGAATGTGTTATATTGGAAGCCATCAAAGTCGCGATAACGACCCGCGATGCGGCCTCTGACACGATCAGAGAGCGGGCCTGAAATCATACCTTCAACAACGGATTCGCCGTCTTCAAATTCATATGACCCAAAGAGGCTGCCTGTGAAGCTATCTGTTGGCTTGGCCGTTGTGACGTTAATCGCGCCCGCAACAGAGTTTTTACCAAAGAGAATTGATTGTGGTCCACGAAGAACCTCAACGCGTTCCAAATCCAGGAACGGCGCGCGTACTTGCTGGCCGCGCGGATAGTGAACGCCGTCAACATAAACACCAACCGATTGTTCAAAACCTTGGTTCACACCGGAACCAATGCCGCGAATAAGGAAAGCGGTTGTGATACCAGTTTCCGCATATGTGAAGTTTGGTACAAGCGACGTTAAGTCTTCGATTTTAACAATGCCTGTTTCTTCGATAATGCTGGCGTCAACGGCGGCGACAGAGATCGGAACATCCTGCAAACCTTTTTGGCGATATTGCGATGTCACGATGATCTCGTCCAAAACAGGGCCGTTATCTTGGGCGAAAGCTGGCGCAGATACGGCCGTCATGGCCGTAAGTACAGCCGTACTTAAAAAGAGGCTGTTCTTCGAAAGATTTTTAGTAAGTCGCATAATATTCCCTTTTGTATCGCCATATGTTGAGGCATTTTTATTTAACCCTTCCTGCCTAAGGGAATGACCAGAAGTTTCAATGTTTTTGATTATTTTTAATCATTGAAAATAATGATTTATCAGAGTTTTTGGTATGTCTTATGGTGTAAACCGTCGAAATCGCAGGTCCAAACCATACATGATGCATTTTCTTATGCCAATAATGACGTTAATCACCTGGTTAGATTTAAGGTTTTAAAATATAAATCTCATCAATTTTGAAAGTTCCGTAATAGGCAAACCCTTGGGCTTCAAGAAAAGTTCGAATATCAGCTTTGTAATAATTATTCTCAACTGAAATGATAGAAACAGGCGTAGCGTTAAAGTTAATAGATTTGAGAATTTCTAATTCACCACCTTCCGTATCTACACTTAAGAAATCAATTGCCTTAATATCAAATTTATCAACAAGGCTGGAAAATGTAAAACACGCCACGTCGATTTCTTTAACCCCTGTCTTATGGCGCTTGGCATTATTGCGTAGCCGCCGCGCCGTAAGACCACGATTATTCTGCTCAAGTGTACTGAGCATATTATTTTGACCTTCCATTTCAAGGAATTTGGCAGTCCCTGCTACGGGGGTGACACATCCATTCACAAGGTGGCAATTACGATGGTGCTCTAGTGATGAAAATATGGCAGGAAGAGGCTCCACAGCAACACCGCTCCACCCCAACTCTTTTTCAAAATAATAGCTATTACTGATCGTAACGCCATCATTGGCGCCAATATCAAAAAACACACCATCGCGCTTGTGGCCCAACAATTCTGCAATCAGAATGTCTTGTCCACATGCACCATACCCGCCCCCGCGAGGAGACAACATATTATGGGCTTTATGATACTTATGCCGATTAATATAATGTCGAATTTTGGCCCACATATAGCGTCGCCTACTCATGTCTAAATGTTCAAAATTAAATAGCAGTTTGAAGCCATGCTGTCTTCTATTGAATAAAAATTGAATTTTCTACTCTAACTACTTTAAGGCGCAGCCGTAATTAACGCTATTTTATGCTTTATGCGTTCTAATCACCTCATAATTATATTTGGGAGAATGTCTCATGAAACTATCTAGTTTAGGCCGTTTGGCTTTATCTGTTGCAATTTTAGGCAGTATTACAACGCCAACCATTGCGCAGGACGCACAGAGTCGCGAAGTTATTCGGACATTTGAGCCTGCCCCTTATTGGGTTGAGGTTGATCAACTTCGCGTTCGCGATAACCCAGTTGCTGGTGATGTCGTCGGCATGGTCAAACTTGGCGATAAAATTCAAGCTTATGATAAATTTGAAAATTGGGTTTTGATCAGTAAGCCAGATGAGAAAGAAAAGTGGCTAAACGTGGACTTCCTCACAGAAGATCATGTGAATTGGGCCCGTTATGATAATAACGCTACGCGCCGTCACCGGGGTTTCAACCGCTCTAATATTGCCGCCGATGTTTCGCTCGACCGTATCCGCGTCCCCGAAGAGAAATCCGCGCGTATCTATGCGGCCTCTGTGAAGGAAACAAACAACGGAAACCGCGTTGTGGTGACGCGCCAAAATTTCCGAGCCGGGCCACATTTTGAAAAACGCCTTATCGCATGTGACGACGAAGTCGCGACCCGCATGCAGCTTTTGGGCGAAGGCTATAATTATATGATGATGGAACGCGACATGCGCGGCCAATCCGTGGATTTGGACACGCATACGCCGCGCTCTGATCTGCGCCAAGGTGAATTCTCACCCACGGTCATGGCCGTCGCAAAATATGCCTGCGAAGCCGACGCATAGCGCGCAGCAACAGATAGGAAAACCGGCTCATTGAAGCCGGTTTTTTTATGGGCAGGTTACAATCGCCCCTAAGCTTCAAATACCTTGGCCTGCATTCTATCGGCAGAGCTGATGTTGTCTTGATGCATGATATCTCCATTAACGGATATGGCGGCTTTGATACTAAAGACGCCAATGATGAACACATCGATAGAATGAATATCATCTGAAATATTTTGAACACTTATAAGCGGAACATTCGGATTTAAATGTGTTACGCTCGTATTTGTAGCAAGCCGCGCACCATCAACGTCCAGCGTTGCTTTGGCTTCGAGGGGAAACATTCGCCATATATTTTTGAAAACAATATTGTGGCCATAAGCTGCCGTAGATGTTTCTAAAGTGGTGCGTCTGAACATTCCCATTTAAATAATATGAACTAAGCTTTCAGAGTTTCAAGCGATATGCCAAATTTTAAACTTAATTTCAGGATAGAAAATTCGGCATGGAGGAAACCAACAATGCTCGCCTTTCGAAAAACCTACCTTTTGCTCGCTATCGTATTTTTCATCATAGAGGTCTTGATTGCCCTTTATGTGGATGACGCATTTATCCGTCCCTATGGTGGCGACTTTTTGGTCGTGATCTTAATCTACTTCTTCCTCAAAGCCTTTTGGAAACAATCCAATCTCGTCATCGCCCTCTCGACTCTGGCCATCGCCTTCACCGTCGAATTCGCACAATATTTTCGCGTCGTCGAGTTATTGGGCCTGCAAGGCAACCGCCTCGCCGAAACCGTAATAGGCACATCTTTCAGCTCGCATGATCTGGTGGCCTATACGTTTGGTGTATTGGTGGTTTATGCGGCGGATAAGATGTGGGGCAGCGATTTAGTAGGCTGAATGATTCGAAAATAGAAAGCTCCCTCATCCTGAGGCGATGCGTTAGCATCGGGACTCGAAGGATTGGTTCGTAACGCTCCGATGGTTTCTACCTTTCGCCCTCGTACTTCGAGTCCCGCCGCCTTGCGGCGCCTCAGCATGAGGGCTAAATTTGCTACTCTTCTATTCCGTCATCCTCGCCCCAAAACTAAAAGAGTGGCGGGGGTCTATGTGCATGCGTTTCGGGGTTGGATAGAGTTTCTTTCGGATAATGTCGGCCTAGCTATCGCTCTCATGTCGTGCTGTTTTCTTGCGGTGATATCTGCACATGGATCCCCGACATAAAGTCGAGGATGACGGGAAGGAAGAGCGTAAACCCCACCCAAGACACAGACGCCCATGTCGGCTATACTGCTTAAATCAAAACCAAAGGGGATCACATGTCATTTGAAGATATCGAAGCGATTAAGCGTGTGAAGTATAATTATTGCAACGGCATTGACCGCTGTGATTTGGAATTGCTTGAGAGCATCCTCACGCCGGATGTTGAGATTGATTATGTCGGCGGGACCTATCGTTACAAGGTGAGCGGGCGTGACAATTTCCTAGAGGCTGTGCGCGGGTCTTTTAACCCTGAATTCGTTAGCTGCCATTCCGTGCATATGCCCTTCATTGATTTGACAAGTGAAAGCACGGCAACGGGACGTTGGCGTCTCTTGGATTATGCTTTGAATGTGGGCCAAGGTAATCTGACGACAATCGGCGCGGCGGAATATCAAGATACATATGAAAAAGGCGCTGACGGAAAATGGCGGATTAAGTCTTCTGGCTATGAGCGGATATATGAGCGCGTGTTCACAGAGCCTGAACCCGCCTTAACGCATTATTTTCTCGGCGGCGGGCATACGGATAAACAGGCCGAATTTGCGGGCGCGAAACCGTTTAAATAGAGACGGGATTTGCCCTCTCGCGGCTCGCCTTAACACACTTCTTTGCCCATTAAATGCTGTGCCTATGCTGTATAGGTGCGTTCACAATGCTGTACGTGTGCTGCATCAATGCTTCATGCATGCTGCAAGGATGCTGTAAGGATGCTGCATCAATGCTGTATGGATGCTGTAAGAATGCTGTAAGAATGCTGTATGACTCTGGGTTGAAACCTACGCCCAGCTTAGATCTAGGATAGAAAAAACTGGGTGTTGCCCCAAAACTAGGCGTTACTCGCCTCCTTCTTTTCCCCTCCCCTTCTGCCATAAAAAACGCCCCGAAACCGGATGGCTCGGGGCGTTTAAATTTATGTTCGCGGGCCTAGAACTTGCCGACCACATTAAGGAACCAGCCGAGCTCATCCTTGTCACCGACCGTGGCAAGATACTCTTCCTCGATCGCGCCCCATGTGACGCCAACACCGATTTTGGCATTGTCATTCACGTGGCGATAAAGACCCGCCAGACCACCTTTGCGTGAGACCGCGCCGCCAATATCAAGGTAGCGGCCTTCGATTACGGCATCCCACTGATGGGTTGCGTGGTAATCAAGGCGGATGACACCCAGATGCGCCTCCGACTTCGTGAAGTCTAGGAGGTCACGGTTCGATGTCACCGAACCTGAACGGTAGGCATATTTACCGCCAACAGTCCATTTCGACGTGATGTCATAGGCCGTGTCAATCGACGCGATGCGGCTCTTCTGGCGATAGTTAAGCGTTTCGCCATTAAAGCGCTGCGATGTTGGCGAGAGATCTTCTAGCCATACAAATTTCGCGAGCATATTGAAGCGGTCATCCCAGATCGGACGATACGCCGCCGCCAATGAGGCTTCTACGAATTCAGCTTCGTTAAAGTCTCTTGGCCCGAGGAGCGGATCATTGCTGGTCTGTTTAGAGACCGCGACGTTGATCTTACCCTGTAGGCGCATCTCTTCAGACGCTTGGTACTGAGCGGCTGTGCGTAGGAGCCATGTACGGCGCTCTTCGCTTGTAAGGATGTTCTGATCCTCACGCCACTCGCCTGTAATGCCCGCTTTCATACGGTCATCAGAGAAACCAAAGCTTGCAGAGAAGGCTTCGCGGTCAACGTCGTCAACGCGTCCAACCTCTGCGGCAATGCCCATGTTCCAGTTACCCGGCTTGTAATCCACACCATAAGCATGGGTCACGCCATTAAGGCCGCCTGTGTTGAACTGGAAGCGTTCCTCGCCATAGACAGACAGAGCGTCCGTAAAGCGGCGGCGAGCACCTAGGTTCATCGTACCGTAATTGCTGCTGGCTTGCGCGCTGAGCGGTAGATCATAGGCGAGATAGATCTCGTCACCATCTTCATACTCATAGCGAGCTGTCGCGCGGGCACCCAGACCATCTTCACCAGTGGAGATTTCGCCTCCGCCAAAGATCTTCTTAGAGAGACGCGTTTCGCCGCCAACACCCATACGGTCTGTTGTACGGGTATTGTTACCCGACACAGAGGCTTGGCCGAAGACGTAGACATTGTTGTCTTTGTCGATTTCATAATCAACGCGCGCACCTACGGACGTTCCAGAGCGGCCTGTGCTGTCTTCATTATAAGACATACCGGCAGAGATGGAGAGGTCTTCAGAGACTTCATAATCGGCTCTTAGCTCACCAAATTTGGTTTTGCCTTGGAACTGATCATCAGAGATGTCACCGCGCGCGGCAATATCAAGACCTTTGGCCACTTCGAAGTTTGCACCTGCGCCATATTGCTCAACCGTCTGATTGGTCGCTTCTGCGTAGCCAGCAAAGCCAGCTTCGCGTTTGCGCCAGTAACCATAGGTCGTGCCGTTGGCTGTTAGGCTTTCAAGCTCAGTAAAGTCGATCGCGCCTTCGATAGCATAGGCTCTGGCTGACTTGTTAAGGGCCAATCCGCCGCGTGCTTGCGGGTTATATGTAAAGCCGCCATCGATAGATTTGAACGCTTCGACGCCCTGACCTTCGCTCACAGCCACTTCACCTTTCAGGTAAGTACCCGCAGCATATTGTAGGGTCAGGTCAAGCTCATAGAGATCCGACTCAGCGCCGCCATCTGTATCGTGGTTATATGTACCACCCAGTTTGACGCGATCACCGAACCAGCGTGTCCCGCGAACACCATAGATAGCAGCGTTGCTTGTCGATGTGATCGGCGTGAACTCGTAATCTGCGACGAGCAATTGCTCATTACCTGACTGCGAACCGTCACGGAAGAGACGTCCATCGGCGCCATATGTACCTAAAGGCTGGCTTAGGATGACACGGCCTTGGATGAAGTCCATGTCATAATCCGTACCATAGGCCAAGCGGCGCGTTTCAAGCACGAGGCCAGAGACAGCGTCACGTGTTTCAATACGCAGCGTTTCAGAGCCAACCGCAATATCACCGTGGCGGAGATAGTAGACACTACCACCTGTACCGACCAGCTCATCGCGGCCTTGGCGTGATCCGCCTTCGGCGATGTAGCCTGTTAGGCGTGTTCTGTCGTCACCATAGGCTGTTGGGTTGCCTTCTTGTGACCAATGGAACTTGGCACCGTAGAGCGTACGCTGGATACGGGCATATTCCGTGTCATTGAAGTTCGTCTGGTAGTTACCCCAGAGACCATAGGCAGAGCCACGTTCGAGGCGCGCATAGAAGCGTCCAGATGTCGGAGCATCCTGTTCGATTGTGCTGTCATCACCGTAGACCGGATAGAAGCGCTCTGGGTCAAGACGGCGTAAGAGCTGTCCTGTGTCTTTATCATCAAGACCATCCAAGAGGTTTTCAATCGCGGCTTCGCCCGTGTCAGCCATGGCTGTTAGGTTCCACTTATCGTTCAAGCGTGAGCGGAGATAGAAGGCAACGCGGCCCTCTTCAAAGCTACGGTTACCCTCAGCATCTGCGGCAATGTTTTTACCAATGGTCGCTTCGACTTGGCCGACATAGAAGATGTCGCTTGTCTTAACGTCGACGCTGCGAATGATACGCTGCTGCGTAGCGTTCACGCCGTCTACATTGATAGAGACAGGCTGCTGTCCTGTTGGCAGGAGCTGCTCGGCAACGAACTGACCGTCTGCGTCAACGCGGATGGTTTGACCCATCACCGTCACGTTACGACCCGGAACATTGCGGCCAAAGACCCGAACTGTACCGCCGCGTACGCCAATGTTTGACATAAGAAGCGTGTTCTGTCCGAAGGCGCTTCCGGCCTCGAAGTTCCAATCACTTTCAGAGAGATCCTGATCGGCTCCGCCAAGATGCAGTCTCTTCGGCGCTGTTTCGTCAAAGATACCTTCATCTGTATAGGCCCGGAGAACATAGACCATGTGCTCTGGTAGATCTTCTGTGACGATCAAGCGTGCTTTGCCGTCAACAATTGGTGTGATCGCAAGCGGTGTACCGCGCACAGACTTATCTGCGTCGAATACTCTTAGCTCAGCCCGCGTAATAAAGGCGTCATAGTTCCAATAGCTTTCGGCTCTGATCGCGCGGCCCATTGTATCGGATACAACATTGGCCTGAACGTTGAGGCGTTTCACCGGATCAAGCGCGTCAGTTGTCGTCTCAATCTCCATGCCTTCAGCATAGGATGTCGTGCTTCCGCCCCACTGTGTCCAGCGTTGCAGACGACCCGGACGTGCGCTCTGGTCGTCGCCCACGGCTCGGCGGCCAACAAGTCCGCCTGTATCGCGCATATCAGAGGCAAGAGCATCAGAGCCTTCGCCGCCGCGCATACCGGCTTCTTTCTGTTGATCGCTGTCACCGAATGAACGCGGCGTACCATCCTTTACGGAACTCTTCGCCGTATAGGTATGCTCAATGCGGCCATTGTCATTCACGAAGAGACCTGTGCGCTGACGCGCTTCGCCTTCTGCGGTTGTTTCAAAGACTTGACCAACAGCCGCAACATCGTTGCGCGTGAAGCTTTGGGCTTCGCCCCAAGTCGCTTCCAGAGCAATGTCATCAAATTGTGACGGGGCAATGCCGCGTACAATTCTCAGGCCGCGTTGTAGTATATCTTGCGCGCTATCGACAGTGTCATTCTCATCCGCGTGATACACAAGGATTGCGCGGCCCGCTGTCTTGGCTTCGTCCATAACTTTGCGAATACGTGTCCACGCATCGCCTGTTAGGGATTCAGAGCCCGTCACGAAATCATTCGCGAAGAGATCAATACGAAGCTTCGTACGATGCGCTGCACCGAAGTTCATTTTCACGAACTTACCGCGTGTGGCCCGCATGACACGTGGGTTCTCTGTTGTTGGCAGGTAACCGAGTGGCAATGTGCGTGTATCCGCTTTGAGCAAGAAGTTAGACCCGCGCTCACTATGGGCGATGATCGCACATGGGATGTGATAGCGGCCATATTCGTCCGTTGTGATGATATCGCCATTAATGGTGACAAGACGCACAGCCGGTAGGCCAGGCTCGCCGTCATCAGGGTAACCATTATGGTTCACATCGTCATAAACGCGGCCAATCACAGGCGTACAGTCAAAGCTTGGCTCTGGGATATAATCCACAACTGCGCTGGCGATCAGCGAACGATCTCCTGTGATCGAATCTTCAACATAGGCTTTGTTTTCATGTGCGCCGAAGGCAACATTTGGACCTGCGATCAAGTTCATTGTGACCGTAAGGGCCTCACCTGAGCTGATCTCATCAAGCGGAGCGGCGTTAAGCGCGCTAACCGGCCATGTGAGCAATCCAGAGATAGAGGCATCCGGCTCAACCGCTGTGGAGTCCGTAGCATCGCTAATCACTGCTGAATTTGGCACATAGGCAAAGCCAGCCGGAATACGGTCGACGATACGCATATCTGTCATATCAGAGCCGCTTGGGTTGGCCACGGTGATTGTGTAACGCACAGGGTCACCAATTTGTACCGTACGCGGCTGCGCTGTTTTCATCACGCTAAGTTGTGTTGTGTCTGTCGCTTGGTTTGCGCCCTGACGACACTGGCTCAGTGGGATGTTGTTCATAAGAACAGATGGATCACCCGCTTCGAACTCAAACTCGAAGTAGAACGGTGAGTTCTTCGCTTCAGAGTAATCCGCAAGCTTGCCTGACGTTCCGAACTCAGATGAGCCCAAGACCGCTGGGTTGCTTGGCAAGAGTGTTGTCACATCCAATGATGAAGACTGTACCAAACGCTTCGTGCTTGGAACGCCGCCATCTGGGTATGTTGGCGTGATCGTATAGCGACCCGGAGCCGTGACGTAGAACTGGTAGTAACCTGTTGAACCGTCTTGGACGATAACAATGTCATTGGCCGTACCGACAGTCGAATTGCTGCCTGATGGACCTGCGATAGAGATACCGCCGCCTTTGAGGATCTGACCATCGTCTTCACAATAAAAGTAACCTGTTGGGTCGTAATCCATAGCATCCGGCACGCCGTCACCATCACGGTCTTCCGTTTTGGTTTCGTTAGCATCGGCTACGCCATCCTTATCCGTATCCGTTACATCTGTAGGCGTTGGATTAATATCTTCCTCGTCTTCAGGTGTGATCTCTGGGTCATCCGATGGAACAGGGTCAGGCAAGTCTGGTGAGTTACCAATCGCCGTATTACCCTGCGCTGGGCCGCCTTCTGTGGTGTCGATTCGCACTGAGATGCTTACAATACCCTCTTCGCCAACGGCTAGAGATGGACCACCCGTAAGCGTTTCAATATCGGCTGCGCCGTCATAGTTCGTGTTAACTGTGCCGCCCGTAAAGCCGCTCATTGTTACGCTTGGCGTGCTGTAGATAGTTGTTGGCGCAAGGTGCAGAGCCAAATTATCTTCTAGCTGTAGACCTGTTAGTGTCATGTCGCCTGTATTCGTCATCACGATGTCATATGTCACGTCATAGATCGGGCCACCCACTTGCATAAGGCTCGCCACAGCTTTGGTCACGTGCATCTCTGGATTACGCTCTAGGACAACTGTCGCATCTGTTTCAGGCGAATCTGTTGTTCCGTCTGTAGCGCTCGCAATATTCGTCACGCTAAGCGCGTCAATATCAGCCTGCGTAATCGTATATGTCGCTGTACATGTCAGTGTCGCCGTTGGGGCTAAGCCACCAACAGGTAAAGCCGGACAATTTACGCTTGAGATCAAGTTATCTGTCACCGTGATCGGGTCGATCATAGTGATATTACCCGCATTGGTCACGATATACTCATAAGAGATCACATCACCGACATTACGGTAACCTGTTTGTAGCGCTAGCTTCTCGATTGTAAGCGCCCGCGTAATATCTGCTTCAACAGTAACCGTATCCGGGTCTGATGTTGTTGTGCCGTCTGTTGCGCTCGCGATATTCGTTACGCTCTCAGCATCGATATCAGCCTGCGTCACTGTATAATCGCCTGTACATGTCAAACTCCCACCAACAACAAGGCCGCCAGCCGGAAGTGCAGGACATGTGATCGTTGGAATCAAATCATCCGTTACTGTGATCGGGTCTGTAAGCAAGAGGTCGCCCGTATTTGTTACAACATATGTATATGAGATCACGTCACCAACCGCAGAATAGCTTGTTGCTAAGGCTGACTTCTCAACACTCATGCCCGCAATCTTCTCACGTTGGATAACAACAGCATCCACATTAGAGGTAATACCGCCAGAGCTAGCTGTCGCAATATTCTTTACATAGCCGATATCTACATCTGCCTGGGTCGCAATATAGCTTGCAGGGCAACTCAGTGAAGCGCCCGGCGTTAATCCACCCGCAGGCAAGGTGCCACATGCAAAGCTACCAATCTTATCATCTGTAATCGTGATCGGCGTTGTATGCGTTACGTTACCTGTGTTTGTAACCACATAATTATAGGTCAAGAAATCACCCACAGCCACGTAACTTGTCGTAATCGCAGATTTAACAAGTGTGAACTCAGGTAGCTGTGTTGCCGATACCGTCTCTGACACAGACGGCGAGCTTGTCGTGCCATCAGTTGCAGATGCAATATTCGTTACGGTACCTGCATTCAAGTCAGCCTGCGTAACTGTATCGCTTCCTGTACAAACAATGCTCGCACTAGGAGCAAGACCACCCGCAGGGAGGGCCGGACACGACACGCTTGGAATACGGTTATCTGTTACAATGATCGGATTTGTGATCGTTACATTGCCGCTATTGATGACTGTGAATGTGTAGTTCAGCACGTCGCCTACTGCCGCAAAGCTGGTAGTTGTTACATTTTTAACAAGTGTAAGCGCTGGCGCAGAGGTGCCTTTAACCGTCGCGTCTGTGTCAGGCGATGTTGTCGTGCCATCAGTTGCAGAGGCGATATTGGTCACGCTACCCGCATCAATGTCAGCCTGCGTTACTGTGTAGCTCGCGTTACATGTGAGCGTCTGAGTAGGAGCCAATCCGCCTGCTGGCAGAGCCGGACACGACACGCTTGGGATCAAGTTATCATTGACCGAGATCGCAGATGTCAGTGTTACATTACCTGTGTTGGTTACGACATATTGATAGCTGAGCGTATCACCAACAGCTGAGTAGCTTGTTGTTAGCGCTGTCTTAGCGACTGTCATAGCGGATGTCCGGTCGGCCGTAACGGTCGCATTATCATCTGGCGACGTTGTTGTTCCGTCCGTCGCGCTAGCGATGTTGGTAACAGAGCCATTGTCAATGTCAGCCTGAGTGACTGTGTAAGTCGCTGTACACGTGAGCGTCTGAGCCGGAGCGAGGCCGCCAGCCGGAAGTGATGGGCAAGAGACAGAGGCAATGAGGTTATCATTGACGCTGATCGCAGATGTGAGCGTCACGTTACCCGTGTTGGTCACAACGTACTGATAGCTCAGTGTATCCCCTACGCTAGAGTAGCTTGTTGTTAGCGCTGTCTTAGCGACTGTCATAGCTGGTGTCTGGTCGGCCGTTACCGTCGCGTCATCATCTGGCGACGTTGTTGTTCCGTCCGTGGCGCTAGCGATATTGGTCACGCTACCCGCATCAATGTCAGCCTGAGTAACTGCATACGAAGCAGAGCATGTTAGCGTCTGAGCCGGAGCTAGGCCGCCCGCTGGAAGTGATGGGCAGCTTACGCTTGGGATCAGATTATCATTTACAGAGATCGCTGATGTGAGCGTTACGTTACCTGTGTTGGTCACGACGTACTGATAGCTAAGCGTATCCCCTACGCTAGAGTAGCTTGTTGTAAGCGCTGTCTTAGCCACTGTCATAGCGGATGTCTGGTCGCCTTTAACCGTTTCGTCTGTGTCAGGCGATGTCGTCGTTCCGTCCGTGGCGCTAGCGATATTGGTCACGCTACCCGCATCAATGTCAGCCT
>JBMYWT010000057.1:0-18029 GCA_049607665.1 Maricaulaceae bacterium | reverse complement strand
ATGTGTGTTTTGAGGGTTTATCTAGCCCGGCATTTTATCAAAGGCCGGAATTTTTTCATCTAGAGGCGTACAGGCGAGCTTATTGCCCGCATATACATTCATGCCGGGCTTCACGATGTCATGTTCGTTAATCACGCCCGCCATAAGGCCGATCATGCCGGCGCGCGCGCTGTTTTGTGTGGCCACCGTGCCGCCGCATTTTCCGCAGAAGGATTTCGTTAGGACCGTACCGCTATCTGCTGTGTGGTCAAAAGTGCTTAGATCCCCGCTCATCTCCACGTCGCTTTGGCCCATGAAGACAATCGTGGCATAAGATGCGCCAGTTGCTTTGCGGCAATCTTCGCAGTGGCAATTACCCGTGAACATAGGTTCGCCGTCGGCCTTAAAGCTCACGCTGCCGCATAAACATGATCCCGTGAATTTTGCCATGATCTTCCCCCTAAGTGATGTGTATTTTTCTTAAGATAAGCCGTGTGCGAATGGAAGGCGTAAAAGGGTAGGGTCGAAGATAGCCTTATCCTGAGGTCGCTAGCTTCGATTGCGGCGAGACTGACCGGGGCGCTGCGTTTTAGAACGATCCCGAAGCTTGCTCTCGCGCTTTGGCTGTTGCGCGCGCCGCGTAGGCAGGCGGACATCACGGAGTAATTCGGCAAAGCTAAGCGCGCCGTCTTCGTCTTTATCCATAATCCGAAACGCCCCCATGAGGGCTTGGGCGAATTCCGTCTGGGTGATCCGTTGGTCGTAATTACTGTCAAAAGCGATCATCCCCGGAGCCGCATCTTCGCGGCCCAATGCGGCTTCGCGCCAGCGGTTAAGTTCAAATAACGTCAGCGCGCCATTGCCGTTTTCATCCGCCGCCGTAAAGGCGCGCGATTGGCCAGCGTTAAATTCCTCGCGGCTGATGCTATAATCACCGCTGCGTTCAAAACTCGCCATTAACAGGCCAGCCGGGCCAATGGCTTGGACTTTGTTCTCGCTAAGCGGGCGGCGCTTGGCCTCGGGCAGGGTTTCAAGGCTTAGCTCATCTGCGGCACTTGCGGCTTTGATGTCGGTTTTAATATCCGGCACGGGATTGGTCGCAATGGGGCCGTCATCTGGCAAGGTTTGCGCGAGAGCGGGCGTAGAGAGCGCGAGAATAGCCGCGAGAGCACCCGCCATAGAGACGGTTGAGATTTTGCTTGAGATTCTTGGTGTAAACATAATTCTACCCTTCACGCGTCTTATACGGCCAAATGCGCCCAGCGCACGTTACAAAATCATCATCTGTGACCGCTCATCTTATCCCAGCTTTTAGGCGAGGCGGGCTAGGCGGCGCGCCAGAATCGGCTATCATACGCCCATGCAGCAATATCTTGATCTTCTCTCCCACGTTATGGACACAGGCAGCGACCGAGGGGACCGCACAGGCACAGGCACGCGCGGTGTCTTTGGGCATCAAATGCGTTTTGATCTGGCCGATGGTTTTCCAATGGTGACGACCAAAAAGCTGCATAAGAAATCTATAGTTCATGAGCTGATTTGGTTTCTCGCTGGGGATACGAATATCAAATACCTCCAAGAGAACGGCGTAAAGATTTGGGATGAATGGGCGGACGCGGATGGTGATCTTGGCCCTGTTTATGGCAAGCAGTGGCGGCGCTGGGAGGGGCCGAACGGCGCGGTGATTGACCAAGTCTCAAATGTCATCGAAGCGATTAAAACCAATCCTAATTCCCGCAGGCACATTGTTAGCGCGTGGAACCCTGCCGATGTCGACGACATGGCCCTGCCGCCTTGTCATTGCTTGTTCCAATTTCATGTCGCGAATGGGCGGCTGTCGTGTCAGCTCTATCAACGTAGCGCGGATATCTTTTTGGGCGTGCCGTTTAATATCGCGTCCTACGCGCTGCTGACACATATGATGGCGCAAGTTTGCGGGCTAGAGGCGGGAGATTTCGTGCATACATTTGGCGACGCGCATATTTATTCTAACCATTTTGACCAAGTCAAAGAGCAGCTTAGTCGCGCGCCAATGCCGCTCCCGCACCTAGAGCTAAACCCTGATGTGACGTCGATTTATGATTTCACGTATGATGATATCAAGATCAAAGGTTATAAAGCCCATCCGCATATCGCGGGGAAAGTGGCGGTTTAGAGTTTACTCTTAGCGCTCCATGCGCTGCTTAATTAGCCACCAAATCACGAGCGCGCCGATCATTTTACCGCCGACGCTCATCACCACATTTGGCACTGTAAATTGCCCGCCGCGTATAAAGCTTGCGCCATAAAGAAACGCCGTTGTGTCTATGGGCGCAGCGAGGGCCGATGACAGCAATACGCGCGTCGAGAGCTTATATTTCGTTAGCGTAAAGAGCGCATAATCCACAAGCTCTGAGATTAAAAACGCCGCCCCGCTCGCGAGCGCCAAAGCGCCGCCTGACGTGGCATAAGTTAGGCCAAGCGCAATCGCCATAGCGATTAAAACCTCATGCCCAATTTCGCGCTGTGAGAAATCTCGCGCCACCAGTACAAGCCCTGTCACAATCGTCACAGGATTAAATGCCCAACCGACGAGCCCCGGCAGCTCGACCATCGGCGCCCATGTGAAGCTCCAATTAATCAGCGGAATAAGCAGGATGTAAATGAGCGTATATTTTACAAACCTTAAACTCGTCTTGGGTTTGCGCTCGTCAGAAGAAGGAGAGGTCGTTTCGGTCATAAACCTATATACCGCGCGCGACGGAATGTGTAACCTGTAAAAATGAATATGCCATCGAATCCTGCCCTCACGCCGCCCATCCTCTCCGCGATTGTCGCCAAGTCGCGTAATGGCGTTATTGGTATTGACGGGGATTTACCGTGGAAGCTCTCGTCTGATTTGAAATTCTTCAAAGCCACCACATTAGGCAAACCCGTTTTGATGGGCCGTAAAACATGGGAGAGCCTGCCTTTCCCACTACCAGGGCGCGCCAATCTCGTGCTGACGCGTAATGCCGGTTACAAAGCGCCCAAAGCGCAAGTCTTTACCGATGTTCACGCCATGATCGGGCAGGGCTATGAGATTGCGGGCGAAACGGGCGTGGATGAAATTATGCTGATTGGCGGGGCCATGCTCTATGCGAGCCTGATGAAATATTGCCAGAGGCTTTACGTGACAGAGGTCGACGCGCTTATAGAAGGCGACGCACATTTCCCCGCAATCATCGCCAGCGACTGGACGGCGGTATCTGAAACGTCTTATCCGCAAGGGCCTAAGGATGATTATCCCTTCGCCGTCAAAATCTATGAACGGCGTATTGCGTAGAGAGGCGCGGATACTTATGTATCCCTTATGCCACAGAAGAAAATATTCTTCGATTTGATCTTGAAATTACCACATTTCACGTCAGAACACGTGCCAACGTAAATTATAAATAACCACAACTAGGAGCCACCATGGCCATTTGGAAATCTTCACATATCTCAAGCTTGGCTTTGACCGCCGTATTGTCTGCGGGCCTTGTTTTAGGCGGCTGTTCTAAAAAAGACGAAACGAAATCTATGGATGGCGGCGTTGCGGCATCTGCGATTGATAACGCATTGTCCGTTGATGCGCGCACCGTATCAGACAGTGAGGCAGAAGCGGCCCTTAAAGCGCTTTCGCTTTTCACATCGGGCGAAGGCATGGCGTCATGGGAAAAGCGTGATGGCGACAAAGGTTCATATGTCTTCACAGGCTTGAAATTCGCGCCAGCCGATGGCGACACACCTGTGACCGTAGACCGCCTAGAGCTTACGGGCGCGCATATGAATGGCGACGATGTTGCTTTTGATAAAATATCACTTAGCGGCGTTTCGGCTACAGATGGTGACGACAGCGTTATTACATTTGACAAAGTCTCTATCGTGGGCCCCTCACAGCAACTCGCATCAGCCATCGCGCTGGGCCTTAATGGTGAAGACCCACAAGATCACGATCTTGAGGGCAGCCTTACATTTGACGCGCTAAATTTTGTCGGCGCAGCCGTGGCTTCAGATGACGTGAACATGTCTATCGGCTCTCTCTTCGCAGGTAAAACGAGCGAGAGCGATGATGCCAAAGGCGGGGTAAGCCTGAAGTCATTGGCGATTACGTCAAATGAAGGCAAGCCAATGTCAATCAGCCTCGGTTCTGTTGATATTGTTGATTTGAACCTTAAGAAATACGGCCCGCTATTTGCCGCGGCTTTGAATGAGCAAGGCTCAGATAATGGCGAAGCCATCAGCCTAGAGCTTATGCGTCAAATGCAGTCTATGAACATGTATGACCCTGATTTCAAATCTATGAGCATCAAAGATTTTGACGCTGATATTGAGGCCGTAACAGTTGACTTTGACTCGATCACATCAACGCTTGAAGAAAAAGGTGATCTGATCATTTCCGAACAGAGAATGACGCCGATGACTATCACGCCAAGTGACGATAGCGAGAACATGAGCGCGGTGCGTTTCAAAGAAGCGCTAAGCTCTATGAATTATGAAAGCCTTGTTTTCACATCATACCAAAAAGCGACAATGAACAAAGTCACAGACAGTATGAAACTTGATGAAGGTTATGTGGATATGAAAGACGGTTTCCGTCTGTCTCTTGATATGGATGCTACGGGCATGAATGCTTATCAGAAAAGTATTTTAGCGGCGGCGTCTGACGAATCGTATAACCCAAATAATCCAGATGCGATTATGGGCGCGCTTGATAATCTTGATATCAACCACATGGGTTTCCACCTCGAAGACAAGTCTATCATTGACCGTGCGTTCGCATTTGCAGCTCTCCAGCAGGGCGGAAGCGCAGACACGCTTAAGACACAAGCCAAAGCCGGCCTCGGCATGCTCGCCTTTATGGCGCAAGACGAAGCGCAAACAGCGTTCTTCGGAGAGCTTGGCACAGCGCTAACCGCCTTTATCGATAATGGCGGCACGCTCTCATTTGAGATGAAACCGTCTGAGGATTTCAAATTCTCTGAAATCGCAAGTGCTGCGCAATCGGGTCAATTTGATATCGAAGCAATGGGCCTATCGGTTACGCATAAATAAGCGTTCCCTCGCATATCTACTTAAATCAAGGTCGGCTTTTGCCGGCCTTTTTTATGGCGCATGATGACATAAGGATGATCTATGTTTCGAAATAAAGAGGCGGCTAAGGCCGTGCTAGAACGCTATTGCGATGATTATGATCTTGCCGCCGAGGACTATAGTGATCTCCTCTTAGGCAGTCTTTTGCCCGTCATAGGTTTTGCGTCCATTGAAAGTGAAGGCGAAGGTGATAGCGCGACTTATTTCGGCGGCTGTCCCATACTGCCGCGCGGCATGGAATGGCCCATACGCCCCGCTGTAGCTGAGCTAGAAGCGCTTAGCGCTGCGGGCGGGTCAACACATGCGCCGCATTTAAAACGCTATGGGGGGCAAGATTTCCCATTTGAATTTGCCGCTCAAATTGACTGCGCCGTGATTGCGGATTTAGGCGGCCGTGCCGATTTGGGCGAGGGTTTTCCGGCTACGGGGCGGCTCTTATTTTTTTATGACGTGCCCTTGGGGCCGTGGCGAAACGGAGGGCAAGCCTGCCGCGTGATATGGGATGATACGCCGCTAGCGGATTGCGCGCTTCCAAGCGCGCCTAAGGCCTTCGAGGACATGATAGCCTTCGAGCGTGCGGAGCTATTGGATGGGCCAAATACATACAGCCTTAGCCGCGAGCAGTTACTCGAATGCGTTCCTAAATTTGTGCACCCCAAATGCGCGCCGCGCCCCGAAGCCGTTTTAAAATTCCTTAGCGCAAACACGCTTGATTACCGCTCCAATACGAAATTGGCCGCTGCTCTCGAAGCTGGTGATGACCTTGAATATATGTATGGGGATTTGATGTATGAAAAGGGCGCGGAGCATTTGGGACATCAAATGTTCGGCGCGCCATCACCTGAGCAAGATGATCCGCGCTATGAGGCCGCTCATATCAAAAGCGGACTGCCAAGCTATAGCGAGGCAGGGGAGAATTGGCCCTCTGTCTTCGCGGAGCTCGAAAGCCTTGCCGCCGATTGGCATCTCTTGCTCCAACTCAGCCTAACGGATTTAATGCAAGATAAGCTTATGGAGGGGATGGTGTATTTCTTAATCCATAAAGACGACCTAGCGGTGCAAAACTTCGACTCTGTTATGGCTATTTACCAACAAACGTAACTTATGTAATCTCGCTACATTATGTCCTGTTATTGAAATTGATTTACGCAGCGCTCGCGCTATTCTGATTTCCAAATTAGGGGAGATGTCATGAAACGCATTCTATTAATCGCTTTAGGTCTCATTGTTCTTGTCACGGTAGGCATGATGCTAAAGCTCAAGAAAACGCCTTCATCGGATTATGAATTTAGCGACGCGGCCACGGCGAATATCGCCGAATTGGTCAAAGACCGCCCCGCCGATGCGCCGCCGCCGAATGTGGTGATTTTGCTCGCGGATGATCTTGGTCACGCCGATGTGGGTTATCGCGGTTCCGACATTCAAACGCCGAGCATAGACCGCCTTGCGAAAGAAGGCATGCGCCTCGAACGTTTCTACGCAACGCCGTTTTGCTCGCCGACGCGCGCCGCCCTAATGACAGGCCGCGACCCGATTAAACTCGGCGTGGCGCATGCGGTTTTGATGGCGTGGGATAATGGCGGCGTGTCGCTCGATGAGCATTTCATGCCAGAGAGCTTCCAAGAGGCGGGCTACCAAACGGCGATGGTCGGGAAATGGCATCTTGGCCACACGATCGAGCAGCACACGCCGAACGCGCGCGGTTTCGATCACTTTTACGGCCATTTTAATACGGACGTAAATTACTTCACCCATAGCTTTGCTAAGGGCCATGATTTCCAAGAAAATGGCACATCGGTAAAACATGAAGGCGAATATGCGACCAACGTTCACGGCAACCAAGCCGCCCGTTATATCAACGAAATTCGCGATCCCAATAAACCGTTCTTTATGTATGTGCCTTTCCTTGCGCCGCATTCCCCCATGCAGGCCAAAGAAGAAGACATGGCGAAATATTCGTCGCGTATAGACACGCCGCTTTTCCCCGCAAAAACATATGCGGGCATGGTGGATAGCCTCGACCAAGCGATTGGCGAAATCCTAACGGCGCTAGACGAGCAAGGCATTGCTGATAATACGATCATTTTATTCTTCTCAGATAATGGCGGGTTTTATAATTTCGGCGGCGTGAACAAGCCGCTAAATGGCGGGAAATTGACGGCCTATGAAGGCGGCGTTCGCGTCAATGCGATCATGCGCTGGCCTGATGTATTGCCTGCTGACACGGTCAATGAAAACATCATCTCAGTGATGGATATGCTCCCAACGCTCACGACAGCGGCTGGGATCGAATCCAAACACGTCAAAGAGATTGACGGCGTTGACCGCTGGGATGCGGTGACAGGCACAGGCGAGAAAAGCCGAGGCGAGCCGCTCTATTTCACGTCAAATATTCCGATCTATAATAAATTCCAATATGGCGTTATGGATGGCCGCTGGAAGTTGATCCAAGACGTCGATCATTTGCGCCGCGAAACGACTGTGAAGACGCAGCTCTTTGATCTGAATGTGGATCCAAATGAAGGAAATGACGTGTCTGGCGATAATCCCAAAGAGGTCAAGCGTCTGCAAGATTTATTGGATAAGCGCCTTGCACTTCACCCTATTGGAGGAACCTATGTGCGGATTTCACCCCATCCTGGATGGCGCGCACCGCATGATTACAATGACGTCGTTATTCCTGCTGACAAAGCGCAAGACGACGCACACACAGGCTTTGGGAAGTTACCGTCTAAGGTCTTGCAAAAAGATCATGGTGATAAAGGCCGCATTTTATACGACTAGGGCTTGAGAGCCTAAATTAAAATAATAAAAAACGGGCTCAAGGGCCCGTTTTTTTTGATACAAATTGTGCTCTTTTCAGAGTTGTTAAACCTTACCCGCGTGGTGGTAATCCGTGGATCATCGTTAGGAAGTTCATCGTTGTGCCTGCACGGCGGAACTCTGAAATCGCTTGATAGTCTGGATCATCAAACCACGCTTTGGCATTGGCTTCGCTTGGGAATTTAAACATGACAGCACGGCCTTCGATAGGCGTGCCTTCGAAGGTGTGCGTGTTGTCATCATAGGTGAAAAACTCACCGCCATGACGCTTTAAGATCGGGAAGAACCCTTTCTCATATTTGCGGTATTCATCTTTGTTTTGAACAGTGAAATTCGCAACAACAAAAACAGGTGTATCAGTCATAGGATCGCTTACTTCTTCAAGCCTTTCATGATGAGGCTCTCATATTTCTCCGAATAGGGCGGCAGCATGATAAGGAAATCACGGAAACGATCTAGCGGTTGATAGACCACAGAGCGCATATTTGACATGCTCTCAAAGCCTGCAAAGCCGCCAATACGGCCCATGCCCGAATGTCCCGCGCCGCCAAAGGGTAAGCGTGGATTCGTGCCTGATTGGATGCAATTATTATTCACCACAGCAGAGCCTGATGAGGTGTTGTGCATCAAGAAATCCGTCGTCGCTTTGTCCTTAGAGTAGATATAAAGCGCGAGCGGTGTTGGGTGCTTGGCGATGATATCAAGAGCGTCTTGGTTGGTTTTATACGGTACGATTGAAATGACAGGGCCGAAGACTTCTTGCTGCATGACGGTCATATCATCGTTTACATTAGCCAATATTGTTGGCTCAATATAGCAGTCCTCGATATCGCCGCCGCCGCCAGATATGACCGTTGCGCCTTTGGCAACGGCGTCGTCAATTAAGCCTTTAATGCGCTGCTGGTGGCGTTCATTGATAATGCGCGGAACATAGGCGGAGTTCTCAAAACCCGTGCCGTCGGCATTGTAATGCTCATGCATTTTACCCTTCAGCAGCGACGTAAATTCTTTGACGACGTCTTCATGGACGACGGCATAATCTGGCGCGATACAGACTTGGCCTGCGTTCATGATACGGCCCCATGCGATCTTGGCGGCGGCGTTTTCAAGATCGGCGCTCTTGTCGACAATCACGGGGTTTTTGCCGCCCATTTCAAGCGTCACAGTTGCGAAATTATCCGCCGCCGCCTTCATCACGATCTTACCGACGTTATAACCGCCCGTGTAATAAATGTGGTTAAAGGGCAGGGAGAGTAGTTCTTGCGCGACCTCTACGCCGCCTTGGAACACGTCGGCTTCGTCTTTGGGCATTGCGCCCGCGATGATTTCTTCGACGATCTGCGCGGAGGCAGGCGCGAGCTCAGATGGCTTGACGGCAATCGAATTACCCGCCGCAATCGCAGCGATCATCGGTACGATACATTCCGCTGTTGGCGCGTTAAACGCCGACAGGTTGAGCACGACGCCTTTGGATTGATATTGAATTTCGCAGCGCTTGCCCATTGTATTGAGCGAGTTTTTCACCTTGCGGTTCTTCATCCATTTCGGAAGGTTTTTAACAGCGAAATCAATCTCGCCTTTAATCATCACAAGTTCGGCGGCGATGTCCACAGGATGCAGGCCGCGCTCTTCTTTGCCTGCCGCGATCAAATCGTCTTTGCGGTCAATAACGCCTTCCCAGAGGGCTTTCAGGCGCTTGCTGCGCTGTTCGGCAGTGGTATTACGCAGACGCGGCGTGGCGGCTTTTAATTTGTCAAAACGGGCTTGAATATCACTCATAGTCATTAGCCTTTATAGCGTTGAATTTTAGACGCGCCTTGGAGGATTTTCTCAAACGTCCGTGACGGCAAGAGCTTATACATTGGCCCTAACGGTTTAGCGTCTTTACCGACCAAATAGGACGGCTTCCAGTTTTTCTTCTCAAGCAATCCTAGGACTTCATAGACGACGACTTCGGGCTCATTGCCGTTTTTCTCAATCATCTCGGGCATAACAACCGTCGTGCCTTCTTTGAGATGGGGGCCGTAAATATCGTTCATCTCTTGGCTCACTTGAAGCCAGATATCTTGCGTTGTTTTTTTGGAATTGGCGGTCATATGCGTTTTCACCGCGCCAGGTTCAACGGCAGTGACTTGAATGCCAAAGGGCGCAAGTTCATGGCGGAGCGTACGCGTAAGGCCGACAACGGCGTGCTTACTCATATTATAAGCGCCCGATGCAGCAGGGTTGGCTTTTACCGCGCCGCTGGCGAAGTTGATGATGCGTGATGTGGGCGCGTTTTGGCGGATCATCGGCAAAAAGGCCTGCGTGACGCGCCATGTGCCGAATGTATTGACCTCAAAGGTAATACGTGCGGTTTCAATGTTCGCGCCTTCGATAACGCCGATGCCTTTATTGGCAATGCCTGCATTATTAATCAACAGATCAAGCCCGCGCTCACCGAGCGCGGCTTTTACAGTCTCGGCGCTGGCCGTAACAGATTCGTCTGATGTGACGTCTTGATGAACCTGCGTGATGTTGGGATTATCGCCAAGCTCTGACGTATCTGCGCCGGGCAAGACGCCCGCAAAGACCTGCCAGCCACGCTCTGCGAGTGTTTTCGCTTTAAGTGCGCCCATTCCCATGGCGGCACCTGTAATAAAGGCTGATTTTTGATCTGACATAATAATCCCCTGATATCGCCTTCTCGGCAGACTTTTCGAACGGCGTTCAGAAATACCGAAGTCCGGCGGTGAGTCAACTTAAATGGGGCAACTATTTGGGGGAGGCAGGCCTTAATATTGTGCGCGGCCCGCTTAAAACGCGTCAGGCCGTAGCTGCGCGTCCGTGCCGCCATCCACGTATATAATGCTTCCGTGCATATATTCCGCCGCATCAGAGAGCATGAATTCAATGACGCCCGCAATCTCGTCCGCACTCGCCACACGTTTCTTAGGGATAGGAATAGCTTCGACGCTTTTGCCAATGACAGGGTGTTCGGCGGCGCCGCGAAACAAGGGCGTTTCCGTCTGGCCTGGCGCGATCGCGTTTAGTGTAATGCCGTCGGCACCCCACTCAGCCGCGCGGCGGCGTACAGCGCGCGCAACAGCGTGTTTAGACAGGCCATAGCTTAGCGCGCCATGGGCATCGCCAATTTTCTCCATAGCCAAATCTTCATTGCCGTCCAACAGAGCCGCGACAATCTCGCTATTCGGATCGGTGCGCATTTGCGCGGAGTTAGAGCTAATGACAACGCAGCGCCCGCCAGCGGCTTTGAGGCCGTCTTTAAAGCCGTCAAGCAATTCAATGCAGCCGAAATAGTTCACGCGCGCCACAAGCTGCCCGTCGGTAACGTGCCCGCCAAGACCTGCTGCCAGCACAAGGCGGTCAATTTTGCCGCCGGATAGCTCTATGGCTTTGGTAATGGCATTTTTTCGACCTGACGCTGTTGAAAGGTCCGCTGAAATGTCTTCGCCCTTCAGGTCGATGCCGATAATGCGGTAACCTTGCGCGGTAAGACGGGCTTTTATGCAAGCACCAATGCCAGACGCTGAACCGGATATAATGGCAGTTTTCATGGGAGGCCTCTTTAAGTGATTTGCGTAGTAAATAGGCCAATATTTTACGCAAATCGAGATAAAAATGCTTTTCAAACGCAAAATTCGTAACCATAGTCCATATATATAACGAATATGAAGGAGGCTTTCATGACTGACTTTCCAAAAGGGGCAGCAATTGTTTTCGGCGCAACGGGCGGTATTGGCCGCGTTGTGGCGCTCGAGATGGCGCGGGCCGGGAGCGACGTTGCGCTTATCTGGCGCTCCAAAGAGGACGCGGCCAAAGAGGTCGCCGCAGAGGTCGAAGCCTTGGGCCGCAAAGCCTCCGTGCACCTCTGTGACGTGACGGTTGACGGCGAAGTCGAAGCCGCTTTCGCCGAAGCCGGAGCCGCACATGATCGCGTGCATACACTTATATGGGGCGCAGGGCCGCTCGTGGATCAGGTCTATGTCGCGGAAACTAGCGAAGAGAAATGGCGCAAGGCGATAGATGTTGAAGTGCATGGTTTCTTCCGCGCCACAAAAGTTGCGATTGCGCACATGCGCGAAAATGGCGGCGGCTCTATGGTGCATCTCGGATCAGCCGGCGATTTAAGCTGGCCAGAAAAAGATGTTCTCTCTGTTGCGCCGAAGGCGGCCAATGAGAGTCTTGTGAAAGCCATTGCCCGCGAAGAAGGTAAAAACAATATCCGCGCCAACTCTGTGCTTGTTGGCGTAATTGAGGCGGGCATGTTCCTAGAACTGTCCAAACAGGGCGTGTTTGACGATGCTTGGACCGCTGCCGTACAGCAAAACCTTGCGCTGAAACGCTGGGGACAACCCGAAGAGATCGGTCATGCGGTTGTGTTTTTGACCTCGGATAAGGCCGCCTATGTAACGGGGCAGCAAATTGCTGTAGCCGGCGGTTACGGGCTTTAAAGAGCAGAGATTCTCGTGTGAATCAGGCTAAGTAGAAGAGATTCTCTTCCTGAGCGAAGATGATGAAATGCGTAACAAAAATGCAACTCTTCTACGCAAAATGACGCTTTTAACTAATTTTTATAGAAAAACGCGCATTTTTGAGGCCTTCTATTGCGACTATTGCGTTGCGGTGGTGTTTTAAATGAATTACAAATTTTATAAGCTTTAAGTCAAAGTGCCGTAAATTTTAACAAACAGGGGAAAATTATGTCTTCATCCAATTTTAGAGGTTTAGCCACTCTCGCGCTTTCAACCTCACTCGTAGCGCTCAGCGCGCCAGCTTTCGCTCAGCAGCTCGACGAAATTATCGTTACAGCGCAGAAGAAGACTGAAAATCTACAAGACGTTCCTGTTGCGATTACCGCCTTTGACCTAACGGCTTTACAAAACAGCCGTATCGAAGGCATTGAAGACATTGGCCGCAACACGCCAGGTATGTATGTTACGCAAAACCCAGCTGACCCGAACGGCGTTCGTATCAGCATTCGCGGTATCGGCACTTTCGATCCACAAGTTGGCCAAGATAGCCGCGTTGCGATTTACCAAGACGGTGTTTACCTCGGTAAAACACAAGGCCTCGGTTTCGATATGCCAGATCTTGCCCGCGTTGAGGTTCTTAAAGGCCCGCAGGGGACACTATATGGACGTAACACAGTGGCTGGCGCGATTAACCTCGTATCTGCCCGTCCTGACCCAAGTGAGCTTTCAGGCAAAATCAATGCAGAATATGGTAATTATGACCATATGAAAATCTCTGGCGCGGTAAATGTGCCAATGGCTGAAACTGCAGCTTTCCGTCTTTCTGGTCTTTACATGAAGCGTGACGGCTGGGTGGAAAACACAGGCGCAGGCGCAGATTTCGCAGGTGAAGAAAAATACGGCGTTCGTGCCGCGTTTGGTTTCGAAGTGGGTAGTGATGTTCGTATTGATATGGCCGCTGATTACAATGAAACAAAGAAACAGCCTTTGTTCTATCAATCTGTTGGTGCTGGCGCACAGCCATTTTCTGCCGCTCTCCCTGCGCCTGTTCAAGGACGTCAAGAAACGACCTCTACAGCGTTTGACAATGAAGCTGGCGATCTTGAGACATATGGCGCTAATATCGTTGGTACATGGGACATTGATGAAAATAATGAATTGAAACTTACAGCGGCTTATCGTTCTGTTGCGAGTAACCGTTATGTAAATCTAATCCCTGAAACTAACCCAGCGATTTTGAACCAAATCACAGGCGGCTTTAACCAAGCGCTTGCTCCGCTTCCTTTCACAGGCGTAGGACTACGTTCTGATTGGGGCACAGCGTTTAATGGTGCAGAAGCTGAACGCGGATTGTTCCAATCACCTCCTGGTGGTTCATCAAACTTACCTGATCACGATCAATTCAGTCTCGAAGCCACATATAATGGCTCATTCGCGGATGGCCGTTTCGAATATACAGGCGGTGCGTTCTATTATGACGAATCTACGGGTACAGGCCCAGGCGTGCCAAACACGGCCAATGCCAATGATTACCTCTTCGTTCTTGGCGCGTTTAACCCGCTTGTAACACCTGCGGCAACGCGTGGTTTCTTAGGCGGGTTTGGTGTTCCTGCGTCTGCGCAAGGTCCAATCCCTGGCGCGCTTGCTCTTCTTAACTTTGTAGGCATTCCTGGCCCAATTGGTCAGCAAGCCCAAGGTCACCTTGCAGGCCTAAACGCGCTTAATAGCGCTTTCCTTGGCGCGGCACGTCAGTCAGCTTCAAATACGCTCGACATTGAAACACAGGCCTTTGCGATCTACGGTCAAGCGACTTACCATGTTTCTGATGATTTCCGGATCACAGGCGGTCTGCGTTTCTCTGATGAGAGTAAAGATGGTGTCGGCCAAGCGAAATCACCTTTCTTTAATGATAACATCGACTTAACAGGAAATCTTATCGAGCCACTCATCGGTAATTATGACGAGTCAATCTTGGATCCATCTTTGACACTCGAATATGATGTGAATGATGATATGATGCTCTACGCCAGCTATAAAGAAAGCTTCCGTTCTGGCGGCTTTAACAACTCTGCTGTTGGCCTGCGCATTCCGGGTCAAACATATAGCCGTGACTTTAAATTTGGCCGTGAAGATATCACAGCGTATGAAGCTGGTTTTAAAGGCGACTTCGGCGGAAGACTTCGTCTTAATGCGGCTGCCTTCTATTATGACTTCACGGACAAGCAGGTAACGCTTGCGCTAAATCCGATCATTGCGACGGAACGTGCTGTTGTGAATACGGATGATGAAGTTTACGGTTTCGAAGTTGATGGCCAATATGCGGTCAATGACGCCATCACACTCCGCGGTAGCTATAGCTATGTTGACGGTGAAGCGGGCGATACAGTTAACCCGAATAACCCAGCAGATGTCCGTAGTTTCCCTGAGCTTCAAGGTACGCCGAAAAGCTCATATTTGGTGGCTGTAGATTACAATGGCGACAATGGTCTCTTTGGTAATGTTACTTACAGCCATAAAGACGATATCCTCTCAATCCCTGAGAGCGCACTTCGTTTACCCGCAATTGATCTCGTCAGCGGCCGTCTTGGTATGAACTTTGATGGCGGCGCATCTGTTGCTCTTTGGGGAACAAACCTTTTGGATGAAGAATATCTCATCGACGCACTGCCGTTTAATACATTTTCTTATAACGGCCAGGTTTACGGTCAGCCACGTTCATATGGCGTGTCTCTCGGCTATAACTTCTAATCATCCTAAAGATGTGAAGACATTACGGGTCGTCTTTTGGCGGCCCGTTTTTTTATAACTAAATATCGAGCATATTATGAAACTTATCAAAGTTGGGATTATCTCTGCCGTACTCGCCCTATCGGCCTGTCAGCAAGGCGATGGCGTATCGCGAAGTGCGATGCTAATGGAAGAGGCGGGCGTCGCGGATGGACGTTTGCTCTCAATCGACGGTACACGTAACACGCGCGATCTTGGCGGCTATGCGGCGGCGGATGGCCGGACGGTGAAATGGGGCATGATTTACCGCTCTGATAATTTGGGACATCTAACTAAAATAGGTAAGGCGGACATTGCCGCGCTTAAGGTCGTCGCTATTACTGATCTACGCAGCGGCCCAGAACGCGAACAAGAGCCGGATAAAATCCCAGAGACCACGCCCGCAATTACCTATTCTGTGCTTCCGATTAATGATCAGCCTGTCGATATTAAAAAACTCAGCCGCAAGATCGCAAAGGGCGATGTTGATGAGGCTGAGATCATGGAGCTCCTTGATCATCGCCGTTTCATCACGAATCCTGCCCATCGTAAAAACTGGGGGGATTGGGTGAAAAACTTGGCCGAAGACGAAGCCACGCCGCATCTCTTTCACTGCACATCCGGCAAAGATCGTGCAGGCTTTGGCGCGGCTATTACGCTGCTAACGCTCGGCGTGCCAAAAGAAACTGTGATGGAAGATTTCCTCCTCAGCAACATGGTCTATGCCGACTATATTGATGAAAACACAAAGAAAATAAAACGCTTCGTTAAAGACGAAAAAGCGATTGCAACGATCCGCAAAGTTATGGGCGTTAGCGAAGAGACGATGGTCGCGACCTTTGCTGAAATGGAAGCGCAATATGGCTCTGTTGACGGCTTTATCAAAGACGGCCTTGGGATTGACGACGAAACACGTGCGCGCCTTCAGGATAAATTCTTGGAATAGATACGGCCAAATGACGACGAATATAGTGCAGGCATAAGGGGATAATGATGAGACATAAATTACGATATATTCTAACGGCGGTTATGCCGGTTGTCCTGCTGGCGGCTTGCGGGCCGAAAGAGGCAAGTGACGCAGCGGTAATGCCAACGGTTCAAGCGGTCAGTAAAGTTGCCTTCAGCCCTAAAACTGATGCCGGCGCGCCAAATGTTATCATTATGGTTGCCGATGATTTGGGCTGGGCGGATCTAAGTCTGCGCGGCAGCGACATCGAAACGCCAAATATCGACAGTCTGGCTCATGATGGCCTGACGCTTGAGCGCTTCTATTCTATGCCGATTTGTACGCCGACGCGCTCCGCTCTTATGACGGCGCGTGACCCGATGAAACTTGGCACGATCTATGCGGGATTCCAGCCCTGGCAAAATGGCGGCGTGTCGCCCGAAGAACACTTTATGCCAGAAAGCTTCCAAGCCGCAGGTTACCAAACAGCGATGATTGGTAAATGGCATTTAGGTCATACGATCCAGCCACTTGTTCCAAATTCGCGTGGGTTCGAGCATTTCTTCGGACATCTGAATACGCAAATCGATTTTTATGATTACACCGTTGCGCGCGGTTACGATCTTCAGGAAAATGGTAAATCGGTGAAACGCCCCGGCACATATGCCACCGATGTTCACGCCGAAGAATCTGTGCGTTACCTAACGGAAATTCGCGACCCTGAAAAACCGTTCTTTATGTATGTGCCGTTTCTCGCCCCGCATGCGCCTATGCAGGCTCCGGCAGAACTCGAAGAAAAATACAAACATCGCGGCAATAAGATGAAAAAATCGCGCACCTATGCCGCTATGGTGGATAGTCTCGACCAAGCTGTTGGGCGCATTTTAAGAACGCTCGAAGACCAAGGGCTTGCAGAAAACACGATCATTTTATTCTTCTCTGACAATGGTGGCCTCGAAGATTTCGGCTCTGATAATGGCCCGTTCCGTGGCGGGAAGCTTCAAACCTTCGAAGGCGGCGTTCGCGTTGGTGCGTTCATGCGTTGGCCGAATAAAATCGCGCCGGGCACGACAACTGATGATGTTGTTTCCGTCCTTGATGTCTTTCCTACACTTGCCAAAGCAGCGGATGTGCCGATGGGTAACACCAAGAAACTCGATGGTAAAATGCGTTGGGACGGCCTAGAAAATGGTGTCACAGATAAGCGGGGTGATGATTTATATTTTGCCTCTAACTCCCCGTTATTTAACAGATATCATCTTGCTGTGATCGAAGAAAAATGGAAACTCGTGCAAATCATCGATCACCAATCCCAAGATACCGTTGTCGAAAACTTCCTCTTCGATCTGCCCAATGATAAAGGTGAAGAAAAGAACCTTGCTGAAACGCACCCTGATCAGGTTAAACGCCTTGCGAAAAAGATTGTGAAATGGCGCTCCCAGCACCCGATCAACGGCGTTCGCGTTGCGCTTGCGCCGCACCCCGGTTGGCGCGCCCCGCTAGATTATGCGGACTCTGTGATTCCTTCCAGCACAATTCAAGACGATGGCTATGACACCTATGTGTCGGGAATGCGCGCGAAAATCCTGCAGCGTATGCATGGCGAAAAAGGGCAAATTAGCTATGATTAAACGCATTGCCCTTGGCGCGTTCGCGCTTGTTTTAATCATTGGCAGCATTTTCTTTTTCTCTGGGGAGGCCCGCAAAGCCGCGCAGCTTAAAGCCGTAGAGAAAATGGGTGAGGTCGCCGTAAAGCGTATGGCATCCAACCCAGATGCCAAAGGCTCTGTTGCGGCTGAGTTTATTAACATTCCTATCCAGGCCCGCGAAATATCAAGCGGTATTTTCCAAGCCACAGGCGTTGGGAATGCGCATTTAATTACAACACCCGAAGGTGATGTTCTTTTTGATACGGGTCTTGCCACGCAAGTGCCAAAGCAAATTAA
>JBMYWT010000056.1:0-18539 GCA_049607665.1 Maricaulaceae bacterium | reverse complement strand
ATGCTCGGCTGACAGGCTGGGTCTTTGTGGACATCGCTGATCGTGACCTCGGCGGTTATGTGGCCGAGGCCAAAGCCATTGTCGCCGATGCCGTATCATTGCCGCCCGGCTATGCCGTTGGATGGTCAGGGCAATATGAGCAGCTTGAGCGCGCGAATGAGCGCCTGAAAATAGCTATTCCGTCAGCGATTGGTCTCATCTTCCTACTTCTCATGCTGCATTTTGGACGCCTCGACCGGACGCTGATTATCATGCTGTCTCTGCCCTTTGGCCTCATTGGCGGACTTTGGGCTGTCTATCTGGCGGGCTATAATTTGTCAGTCGCGGTCGCCGTTGGTTTCATCGCGCTCGGCGGCATTGCTGTTGAAACAGCTGTGGTGATGCTGCTCTATATAGATCAGCAAGTCCGGAAGGATAACCCCAGAACCAAGGCAGACCTCTTTGCCGCCGTCAGTCACGGCGCAGCCTTACGGGTTCGCCCAAAACTCATGACCGTTTTAACCGTCATGGCTGGGCTCGCGCCCATTTTTCTGACCGAAGGCTTAGGCTCTGATGTCATGCGCCGTATCGCTTTGCCGATGCTGGGCGGGATGGTTTCAACCACCATTCTCACACTCATCGTTATTCCGGCTATTTATTTTATTTGGGTAGGCAGAAAGCTCCCAAAACACCAAAATTCAACCCATGCAAACCTTGAAGGAGATCCCGCATGAAACACACAATGAAAATCACACTAACAGCTCTGGTCGCTCTTGGCCTGACAGCCTGCGGAGCTGAGACCTCCGGCGAAATGGACCACAGCACGATGGATCATTCAACTATGGACGAAGGTAAAATGGCTGGAGATACGGGCCACACAACGGGCGTCATCTTCTCCATTAGCCCCGACGGCAAAGAAGCCACAATTGATCATCAGGAAATTGAGGGTGTGGGCATGGGCGCGATGACCATGGGCTTTGGTATCACCTCTACTGTTGACCTTACCGGCTATACCAAAAGCGACAATGTCAGCTTCATGGTCAAAAAAGGGCGCGACGGCAGCTATCGCATAACGGCGATTTGCAACACCGATACAGACGGCAAAGACTGCTTAGACGCGAAAATGGATCATAGCGGTCACTGATAAATACGCCTGCAACGCCTGTTGCAGGCAGTCTCGCTCTGGGGAGGGCCAAATGAATAAAGCGATTTTAAACCGCAATTTACGCAAGCTGCATTTATGGTTTGGGATAGCCATTGGCCTTCAACTGGGCCTCTGGCTCATATCGGGTCTATTTATGACAATCTTCCCGATAGACCATGTACGCGGCACACATCTACGGGCTGAGACAACTCCCGCTTATTTTTCACGGGACTTTGATATTCTTGAACCGATTGAAATCATATCCAAGCATGACCTCCTGCCAAAAACTGTAACGCTGCAATTTATAGATAAAGACCCTGTCTATGTGGCAGTCACGGATGAAACGTCACATATATTCGATGCCAAAACAGGCCAAATACGCCCGCCCTTAGACGAAATCCTTGCGACTAAAATCGCGGTTGAAAACTATGCGGGACGGAGCACCCAGACGACCGCCTCATTCTTTTCCGCCGATGCGCCGAGAGAATATGGACGACAAGGCCCTGTGTGGCGCATCGACTTCGAAAAACCTGATGCCGCCAGCTTTTACGTCGATGCGAAGACCGCTGAAGTCAAAGCCGTGAGAACAGGTCTATGGCGTACTTTTGACTTTATGTGGGGCCTACACATTATGGATTGGAGTAACCGCGAGAACTTTAATTCTTGGTGGATCAAAATGGTTGCCTCGCTCTCAGTTTTCTTCTTTTTCACCGGACTCGGTCTGGTATTGCTCCGACTTCGAAGCGCTTTGAAGCGCCGACGCTCTTCCAAGAAAGGCGCTTAGTCATGGTCTCCACACTTCCCTCAGGTCCGGTTGATCCGCTCTTTGGCGCCAATCATTTTACGCCTATTCGGTGGGTGTTAGCGGGCCTCGTCGCGCTCGGTCATTTTTGGCTTATGACGACGGGCTATGAACCTTTTCGTATCCATCAATGGACGGGCGGCTATATGGCCGTGAACGGGTTCTTTGTTCTTTCGGGCTTGCTCATTATGAAAAGCCTGGCGACACGCAACGATCTAAAGTCTTATGCCGTCTCACGTCTGCTGAGAATCTACCCGGCGCTTATCGCCATAATGATCGCTTTTGTTTTTATCTTTTCAACAGTCTTTTCAAAACCGGGGGGACTAACGAACTTTACATCACTTGATACATGGACTTATGCGCTTCGTGTTCTTTTCATGGGCGATCCCCAATGGGCACCCGGAGGTATTTTTTCAGGCAATTTGGAAGAGGACTTTAACGGCCCACTCTGGACAATAAGATATGAGATGGCGGCGTATTTTTTAGCGGCTTTCGCTTTCTTTATCGGTCTTGCAAAACGCCTATGGACAACCGTTCTAATGTACCTCGTCGTCCAAATTACCTATATTTGCGCGCCGTTGGTTTTCGATGTTTCAGTCTTACCAGCGTCCATCTGGCCATTGTTCAGATTATCGTCCTGTTTCCTTTTAGGCATGGTCCTATGGCATTGGCCAGCAGGGCGCCGACCGCCTTGGTGGGGTATTGGCATTATCGCTATTTTGTTCGCGATTTTTGGAGCGGGCTTTTCCGGAGAACTACTCGCGACTCTCTTGCTCACCGGACTTATGCTAAGGCTAGGGCTATCGCGCAGACAATTTAAGCCCCTTCATAAGCTGCCAGATTATTCTTACGGCATCTATATTTGGCACTATCCTATCATTCAGGCGGTTCTTTTCCTTATTCCCGGCTCAGGTCCATTTGAAATCATGGCGCTTTCCACACCGCTTTTCATTCTTTTTGCAGGCCTTTCGTGGCACATGATCGAGAAACCCGCTTTGAAACTCAAATCAAGAACCGGCTAACGATGTGTTATTATTGAGATAGTATAAAATTTTCATTGCAGACCTTAGCTTAAATCAGCTTTTCGACACTAAACTGAGTGTCAGTCTATGGCTTGATGAAAATAAAAGCACAGACCGTCAGGGGCGACGACAAAGAACACTTGGTATTTTTTTCCGTCACGTTCATCGACGCGCAGGTTGCCGATTTCAATTCCTTTGGCCTCTAATTCGCTCTTAGCGCGGTGGATGTCAGCTACAAGGACTGCAGCGCCATCTTGCGTGGCGTCACCGCCATTCATGGCGAAGCCAATCTGAACGCCATCTCTTTCAAGTATTACTTGCGGAAATGGTTCCTGTTTGCGGTCTACTTCAATCATACCAAACGCAGAAGAGTACCATGCTGACGCATTTTCAATATTGACGACAGGAAGGCTGAGCACATCGTCTTGATATGGATAGGCTGCTTCGTAAAGAGGGACGTTCATCATTTTAACCTTCAACAGATGGGCATAGATTATCCGTGTACATAATGATTATCAATCATATCCATATTGCAAACCTTAGCTTTTTCCTTCGATTGTTTTTAATCGACCATCACCAAGCGGCGTAAATTACAAAGCACTTTATGATGACAGGACATCAATTATCGGGCAGTTCGCTTCATTATTGCTCTCGCAGTCTTTAGCAATAGAGGATAGTCGGTTTTCAAGTTTCCTCAGGTCTACGATTTTCTCTCTAATATTTGACAGATGGGTTTGTGTTAGAAGAAAGACTTCGTCGCAGCTTGGAGTTTCGTTATTTGCGCCTATCAGTTCCCGAATGTCATTCAGAGAGAACCCTAGCTCTCTTGCGCGTTTGATAAAGTGCAACTGTTTGACCTGTTCGGACTCATATATCCTGTGACCACTCTCTTTCCGAAATGGCGTCGGCATGAGGTCTATTTTTTCATAATATCGTATCGTCTCTATTTTGACGCCCGTCTCACGGCTTAGTTTTCCAATTGTGATCATAACATCACTTTTTTCCTTGTATCTGTAGTGACTACAGATGTTAGCATATGTTCTATGAGTAAGTCGCCAGAAAAACAGAAGAGTGGTTGGTTTGCCAAGGGAGGCATTCTGGCTAGCCTATTTGCAGTCGTTGGAGCTTCTTGCTGCATATTGCCGATTATTCTGATCAATCTGGGTTTGAGTAGTGCGCTTGTCAGTCATCTGGGATTTTTCGCCCGTTTTCGACATTGGTTTATGGCCTTGAGCGTCATATTAATTATTGGGGGGATTGTTTACGCCTATTCTGGTGGGCGTAAGCCAAAACGCAGGACATTAGTTATTTTTGTTTTGGCGGCTATTCTCACTATGGCAGCGTATATTCTGCCTTATTATGAAGGAGATTTGCAAAGATGGCTCAATCTGACCAGCCGCTAGTGATTGCGAGTTCCACGCTGACCTGTCCCGAATGCGGTCATGTATCGAAAGACGTCATGCCGACGGACGCCTGCCAGTATTTCTATGACTGTAAAGGCTGCCGGGTCGTTCTGAAACCGGTTCTCGGAGATTGTTGTGTCTATTGCTCTTATGGCGATGTGAAATGCCCGCCAATCCAAATTGGGGATGGTTGCTGTAATTAGAATTCTTAGTGGTGAAGTTGGATCTTTCACGTCAAACGCAGCCCAAATGTAAGGTCCGGTTAACCCCCATTTGAGAAGAAATACACTGCGTTTAAGTCAGGATTGACAACCCAGCGAGTAACATATATGTTACCATATGATTGAGATACAGGAATATCTTGATGACGATGGCTCAAGCCGCTTTGCTGATTGGTTCAATGCGCTTGATACACAGATTGCCTTGAAGGTGACGACGTATTTGGCGCGTCTCGAAACAGGCAATACATCGGCTTTGAAAAGTCTTGGAAAAGGGTTGTGGGAATGTCGTATTCATTGGGGGCCAGGCCTACGAGTCTATCTCGGTCGTGACGGGAACACATTGGTTATATTGTTTGGCGGCGGCACGAAACGTCGGCAGAGCAAGGATATTGAAAAAGCGATGGCTGATTGGGCAAGCTATAAGAAGCGAAAGAAGGAAAGATAGCTATGACTGTAACACGAAGTTTTCGAGAGACCGTACAGGCACGCGCAACAAACGATCCTCATTATCGCTACGGCCTATTGACTGAAAGCATGGACGCCATGTTGTCCGGTGATCTTGAGACCGGAAAATCTCTACTGCGCGACTACATCAATGCAACGATTGGATTTGAGGGTCTGTCGGATGCTCTTGGCAAATCTCCAAAAAGCCTCATGCGCATGCTGAGTACAAATGGAAATCCTACAGCCAAAAATCTGTTTAGTATGATCAGTCTGTTGCAAGAGAAGGAAGGCGTGTCCCTTCAAACGAAAGCCAGTTAAGTTGACCGAATCACATATTGGCCAAAAGCGAGAAGTATTTAGCCCCAAGGAGGATAATTCCTCATGTGCCCTTTCATGTGCCCTTTTATGCGGCTTTCCATGTGCCCTTTTTAACAACTTGAAAGCCATTAAGTAATTGATTTTATTGATAATTTAAATTTTTATTGGCTCCTGCTTGCGGAGCCATACCCCTGATCTCAACCTTTTGAAACCATTCCACTTTCTTTCATGCATTAGAGGTTCGAGTCCGTCTTTAGGACTCAAACCAAGCACTTAAAACCCATTGTAAAAAATGGTGGTTTTATCCCCATAGCGGACCTCAGCCAGTGTCTTACTTTGGGCGATTTTAAGCCGCTCAACTCCTGCCTTAACAAGAAGTCTATTTGTTGGGTGCTTTTCGAAACGTCGTTAAAGTCAAAGATTTGACCCACAGCCCGCATTTCCTAATATCGCGAGGAATCATAAAGGCGGCAGGGACGACAATCAGGGTCAAAAACGTAGAGGTCGTCAATCCTCCAATTATCAAAGCGCCAACAGGTGCGCGAAATTCAGAGCCGTCAGATGTAGCTAAAGCGACGGGCACCATGCCAAAAATTGCTGAAAATGCAGTCATTAAAACGGGTCGTAAACGTTCCGGGCAGGCTCTCGCTATAGCCTCCCGTCCCGTTAGTCCCTCTTCCATCAACTGGTTGGCCCGATCAACGAGCAAAATCCCGTTCTTCATGACAATACCCATCAAACCAATCAGTCCGATTTGTACAAAAATAGAGGATTCAAAACCAAAATAATAAATCGCCGCAAACGCCCCAGAAAAACTCAATGGAGCTGTCACCATAATAATGGGAGGCTGAACGAATGAGTTAAATTGACTGGCAAGCACCATATAAAGAACAACAAGTGCCAGCAACAAAGCCATACCAATATTGACGGCGGCTTCGCGCATAATGTCCGCATATCCGCCAATCTGATAGGACACCCCTTGCGGTGGAGGCATATCTTTCAAAAGACCTTCTAGAATGTCTGTAGCATCGCCTAAGGCTGTATCTGAGGCCGTGTCGCTGATGACCGAGACTTTACGGCTACGGTTCTGACGTTGAATTTCGAGAAGGCCCGATGCAAACCGCGTCTCGGATATTGATGCAAAGTCCACCAATTTTCCGGACTGATTTCGAACTTGAATGAGGCCGACATTATCAAGCGTTTGACGCTGATTGGCCTTGAGCCGCAAACGAATATCAAATCGGTCGCCATTCTCTTCATAGCTTCCGGCGTCTAGTCCACCCAGTGTAATTCGAGAAATATTGGCAATCGAACGCGCTGATACGGCTTGGTCTGCGGCTTTTCTGCGATCAATGACCAATTGCGCTTCTGGTCGGCCATCTTTACTGCTCGTCGCCGAGTTTTCAAACGCACCCGTTTGGTTCATTTTCGCAATGAGAGCGTCCGCATACCCATTGATAATTTCTAGGTCCGGGCCGTTTAGAATTAAATCGATTTCAGCGCCGCCGGAAATGGTACCCGTTACCCAAGCGATTTCACTCACTGAAACCTCTTCGGCTTGAGGCACTGTTTCTCGCAAGGTTTCTCGCACTGTATCCATGATCGAAAATTGGGAAATATCCCGTTCTTTTTTTGGCGTGATAGCGACATACATATCAATTTTATGGGGCTCACCGCGAACACCCCCGCCTATCGTCCAAAATATGTCTTCGACATTTTCAATGGCGTTTACTGAGGTTTCAAGTTGAGCCCCAATTTCTTTGGAGGTTCCAAGACCCGTTCCGATTGGAAGTTCAACAGTTCCTAAGAATTCACTTCGATCTGCCTTTGAAAGGAAACCGGACGGAATTTGACTTGCATACCATCCGCCCAAAAATAGCGATGCGAAAGCTAAGGCGATTATCGGGTAGCGAAATCGAATGGTTTTAAGCACGATACGCCCATATGCCTCATCTAGCCAATTCCAAAACTTTAGGATGGGCCTAAATAGGGCTGGTGTTGCATCTTTCTTAAGGAGGCGTGATGCCAACATGGGCGTCAAAGTCATCGCGACAATCCAAGAGATTGAAACGGAAAAGACGATTGCGAGAGCGTATTGGAAGAAAAACCGTCCGATCAATCCATCCATAAATACAATTGGAACGAACACCGCCAATGTGGCGACAGTCCCCGCGAGTACAGCCAGAGCGACTTTGCGCGTCCCGTCAAGAGCAGCCTTCACCGGAGACTTTCCCTCTTCAAGCTCGCGGGAGATCGCCTCTACAACAACGATAGCGTCATCGACCAACAGCCCAATTGCTACTGTTAGCGCCAGCAATGTGATAATATTGATAGTCACATTGAACAGGTAAAAAGCGAAGAAAGTTGCGATTAGGGACGTGGGAATAACTGTCGCGACAATTAATGTCGCGCGAATGTCGAGGAGGAATAGGAAGCAAACGAATACCACCAAAACCATGGCAATACGCAAATCCACGCCAACATCATGTATTGAGCTTTCAATAAATTTAGTTGTGTCTCTTGTTACAATTATGTCTGTGCCAGCAGGTGCCAAAGCGCTGATCTTGGCAAGTTGATCTTTTATGCCCCTTGCGACCGCGACAGAGTTTTGCCCCGATTGTTTTCTAACTTCTAAGGCAACACCGCGCTTGCCATTAAGAAATGCGACCGAGCGCTCGTCCTGCTCTCCGTCTTCGACTCTCGCAATGTCACCTATCTTCACGCTAACGCCATTGGGGCGGTAAGCGACGGGAAGCATCGCAAACTCTGTTGGGTCTTTGACCTGTGCCATGGTTTTTATACCGAATTCCTGCGCGAGGCCTGTTGTCTCCATTCTGCCGCCAGGAAATTCGGCGTGCTCTGTCTGAACCGCACGCCTAACATCGTCGGCACTGACGCTAAGAGCTCGCATTTTGTCATTGTCGAGCCAAATTCGAATGGCGCGCTCTTGTCCCCCAACAACATTAACTGAACCGACACCAGCCACGCTTTGGAGCTCTTTTTTGGCAACATCATCCGCGAAAGCCGTAATTTCGCGAATGGGAGCTTCGCTCGCTATTACGATTGATAAAATCGGGGCGGCATCCGGGTCGGCTTTTTCAACAACTGGCGGATCTACACCTTGTGGCAATTCAGCCAGTGCTTGCTGTATTTTATCACGCACATCTTGGGTTTTGACATCAATGTTTGATGATAATGCGAATTCTACAATGACGCGAGATTTACCTTCAGAACTAAAGGACTGCATGGACTCAATTCCGTCGATAGTACTCAATCTATCTTCGATAATTATCGAAACCTCTGTTTCTATGGTGTTGGGTGACGCCCCTTCGAGTACTGTTGTAACCGAGACATAAGGGAGATCGATTTCTGGAAACAAGTCGATGCCGATACGGCCCATAGACATCAATCCTAAGCCTACCAGTGCCGCAATAAACATTACGGCAAACACCGCCCGTTTTACGGAAGTTTCAACGAGCCACATCATGAATTGTCGATCGTAACTTTCATGCCATTTTGCAACGACGTTGAAGATGACAGCACCACGACATCACTTTCATCAAGCCCAGAAAGAATTTCGACACGATTGATATCAATATCGCGCACGGAAACAGATTTTCGAACAATGACATTGTCCTGCACCGTGAAGACATAAGCGGTATCTGGGGACCCTTTGACGGCCTTCCGTAAAAGAACAATTGCCGTGCGCGCAGGAGTATTAAGTTCCGCCCGTACGGATTGCCCCGCTTTAACGGCACAGTTTTCATTTTCAAAAGGCATTCTAAATTCGACTGTCCGCGCGGCAGGATCAACGCCATCATTCAGTATAGCTATTGTCGCGGAAATGGGTTCGGATTTACCATCTACATAGAGATTACCTTTTAAGCCCAATGCCAAATTTCCTATTTCGGACTCCGGGGCAAATAATATACCGGCTGCAATTTCACATTCTCGGATTTGAACAACAGAAGAATTTCCCAGTCCTGAAAATGAATTGGACATAAAAACACCCTCATCAATATAGCGGGCCGTGATAGCTCCGTTAAATGGAGCTCGAACGACAGTATCCGTCAGTACTTGTTGGGCTGTTAGCAATTGGGCTTCGCGTAAGGCGACTTGCGCTTTAGCAACCTCGGCCTTTGTTCGAATGTCCTCATAATCAACACGAGATACAGCATCCTTATCGATGAGGTTTGCATAACGTTGGTAGAGAGCTTCTGCATTGTTTGATTGGGCAGATGCAATAGCTAGTGTTGCTTTCGCTTCATCGACTTTGCGTTGAAAATCGACTTGTCGTGTTTGAAAAAGAGGTTGCCCTTTTTTGACCCGGTCACCCACTTTTACGAAGACCCGCTCTACAACCCCCTCGGCTAATGCGCCGATATTGCTGGTCTGCTTAGCCGCGATGGTTCCCGAAACAACCAATGGCTTTGAAACATCGGACATTTCGGGATGAATTACACGCACAGTCACCAAATTTTCTTTGGTGAGTTTGGGCAACTCTGCGGTGAGCAACGATTCCTCTTGAGTGATAGAATTATTTTCAGTGCATGATGTGGCACCTAAACCTAGAACCAAAAGCGCAGTGAACCGGATAAGTAAACCGTTTGACCAACTCGCGCCGCAGTCAGAATGCCATGATCTGTATTTCATACTTGATACCTCTGGAAAGACGATGTGCTTAGCGTCGAGTTTCCGCTTGTAAATTGTCATGTACAATATAATATGGCACCATACAATATTAAAAAGACCCGCAGAATATGGCTTTGAATGCAACAAAATCTGTCACTCATGATGCCCTTCGTGACGACCCTAGAATCGATTTTAGCTTTTTGATTAGTGACGTTTCGAGGCAAATGCGAAAAACATTTGATCAAAAAATGATGTTGCTGGGGTTGACCAGAGCGCAGTGGCACACCTTAATCCACGTCTTGCGAATGGAAGCCCCAACTCAAACTGAATTGGCCGATGTTCTCGATATTAATCGTTCCTCAGCAGGCGGGCTAATTGATCAATTAGAAAAAGCTGGCTTCATCAAACGCATAGCTGATGCCAATGACCGACGTGTCTGGAGGATAACCGCCACAAAGCTTGCACAAAAACGTGCTGAGGATATTGCTGGCTACGCCGAAACTTTAGCAGATGAAATGTTTTCAGAAATTCCAAAGCAAAACCTCGAACAAGCGCGTCAGGTCTTGCTCACATTACAGGCGAATATGAATGCTTGATCATCTTACAGATGCTGAAAATGGAAAGATAGACTGGCGAGAATTTGCGGGTCACTATTTCGGTGAGGCGCACCCGATGTTTTCGCAATTCAATGTGAAAATCATAGACGTTTCCGATCAAGAGGTGAAAATGGAAGCATCTCTAAGCCGTGATTTAAGGGCCGAGCACAGTGAGCATTTTTTACACACTGGGGCCCTCACACTTCTATTAGACTCCGCATTCGGGATAGCATTATTCGCACACATAAGAGAACTAACCCCAATCGCTACGATTAATCTTAAAACAGATTACTTGTCGCCCGCGAAGTCAGAGGCAAAGCTGATTTGCACTGCGTCTTGCTTTGCAAGAGATGGTAACGTTGCGCGCATGCAGGGCGAAGTCCGCAGCTATGCATCTCAAACAGTCTTAGCCAAAGCAACTGCTGCGTTTATGATCGGCACTAAGGGCCCTTCATTTGCATCGCCTAAAGGCACCTAACCGCATGACCCAATTCATGGAGCATAAGCCAATCGATCAATGGTTAAACATTAGCCAAATCAAAAGTACTGACGACAATATCTATCAAATGTCGCCTTCCGATAAGCACCTCGGAAACCCGGCAATAAGAGCCATCCACGGAGGTGTTGTTACCACCTTTATGGAGCGGGTGGCTGAAATCGAATTGTCAAATCATAGTAAAATATCAAAAGACACTAAACTGATTAGCACCAATGTAGATTTCCTTCGCTCAGCAAAATTAGAACCATTATTTGGGTCAGCGAAAATCATAAAACTAGGCCGACGGCTTGCGGTAATCGATGTTTTTGCTTGGCAAGATGCAATCGATATACCCGTCGCAAAAGCGACGCTTAGCCTAAAACTATAATCCGTGCTCACCCCGATGAGCGCAAAACTTGCCTCCCAGTCTGACTGGGAGGTTTTTTTATCGGGGCACTAGTAATAACTCCCGTCTATATTTCGACGAAACGTGTTCTAAACTTTCAATTCGCCCGAATGAATGAGCGGCTTATTTTGGGCGACGTAATCCTCTGACCTAACGACCGCTTAGCCCCCATTTGAGAAGTAACCGGAATGATTTAGTATGGAGCAATAATACTTCAGATCACAGCAGCTAAATCGTTTTCAAATTGTTTTGGCACGGGGTGAACGATTTTCAGAAGTTCCTCCCTTCGATAGGCCATAGACCCTCCGTCTCCATAACTCGGACGAGAGTTTTGATGCCCCATCAACAGACATCTCAAACCATAATCAAGTCCGGCCTCCAGCATCCTCTTTTCAAATGAATGCCTGAAGGAATAAATTCGATGATCCTCACTCGGAAACAAATCACGGGTTCTGAAGGCCTTCATGAGAGAAGCCGATAACAGATTGCCTCTATCCATGTAATTTGGGAAACCGTTCGGCGCGCGCTTCATAGCCTCCAACGATACACCTACAAGCGGCACGTCTCGCACTGAAGCCTTTGATTTAAGCTGACGATCATTCTGCGGACGAATGCGCAAATGAGGGACATCACCTTCCAACACAATGTTCTCTGCCTTAAGGTTTGAAAGTTCACTTGGCCTGCATCCTGTTTCAATCATGGCATAGACAAGTAAAATAGCCTCGCCATTAAGCCCTTTGAAAATCGCTGGACTCAGAAATCTTGACCTAATCCAGTCATCCTCAAAATGGGGAATGTCTTTCAATTTATGTTTTGCGAAGCTCAAATTTCGAAAAGGGTTTTCCCTCATTTCATCACCTTCGAATTCCCAATATTGTCGGTAGAGTTTTCTGATATTACCAAGGTCTCGATTGGCGCTGTTTGTTGTAAGTGCTTTCTTATTGTCTTGAGGTATCAAGCGGCCTGCCCACCAGTTGTAAAACTCTCTGGCATGCTCTCGCGTGATTCCGTCCATCGGCAGATCACCAACAATGGTTATGAAATTATTCACGGCGCGCAATTTCACTTTACGCCATGATTTTTTCTGAGCCTCCGACTTCCCGATCAGCTCACTCACTGCAATTTGCTTGCAGTAGATCTCGAACGCCGCTGACAAGCTTACTGATGGCTTTGGCACGATACCCAATACAGCTTCTGCCTCACGCTTTTGCGGCAGAGTCTTTTCTGGAAGTGTTTTAATCCTTGAAACGAGCTCAGTGATGTCAGGGTATTCTAGCAGATCTGCATTAGGCGTGTAGATGAAACCCTTCGCCATGGCTCGGCGCTTTGCAGCCTCATAGCGTCGATGAGCTTGTGAAGTTTGTAGCGCGTTCAAACTTTCAGCCCCTGCTCCATCTGCCGCGCTTGAAAGGCTGGCCCAATAAAGATCATCGGCCTCTACGAATAGGTCACGTCGCGCTCGCGCAACATCGACTGATTTTGTATCCAAGCCTTTGCGTATGAAAGTGCGTTGATCAAACTCACGGTACTTGCCGGGCACGCGCCGCACATAGTGCCAACGACCGTCATTTCGGAGCTGCAGATATCTGTTTTTATCGCGCATAACAGGGCAATCTTAGTGTGTTTGTTACACCATTTGTTACACTATTTGTTACACCAAATCAAGGCATAGGGTTGAGCTATCAGCTCTTAACGCTAAATAATCGTTGTTTTTCAGTTACTTATAATTTTTAAAGGAGAAATAATTGGTGCGGCCGAGAAGACTCGAACTTCCACGGGTGTTACCCCACAGCGACCTCAACGCTGCGCGTCTACCAATTCCGCCACGGCCGCACATTAAGGTTGGCGCCGTATAGCCATATCAAACCGCTTTGTGAAGGCTAAAAATCGCGCTTCGCTGATTTTAAAGTTTACCGCCGTAGACCTTGCATCCATGCCCTGCAAAGCGGATATAGACGGCATGGCCTCGAGCAAAATATATTCCCCCCAGCCCGTGATGTGGGAGACGGCCGCCGCGCCTGTTCTCTACCCCCATGCGGCCCAGCGTATGGAAACGATAGCAGCGCAAATCGCGGCGGGCGAAGCGCCTGAGCGCGTGTGGCTGTTGGAGCATCCACCGCTTTATACGGCGGGGACGAGCGCCAATCCAGATGACCTTGTTACGCCGGACCGCTTTGACGTGTTCCAAACGGGACGCGGCGGGCAATATACTTATCATGGTCCGGGGCAACGCGTAGCCTATGTGATGTTGGATTTAAAACAGCGCGGGCGTGATGTAGGCGCATTTATATGCGGCCTAGAGCAGCTTATTATAGATAGCCTTGCTAAGCTTGGCGTGAATGCTGAGCGGCGTAAGGGCCGCGTTGGCGTATGGATCGCGCATGAAGATGGGCGTGAAGAGAAAATTGCAGCGATTGGTGTGCGCCTGCGTAAATGGGTGAGCTTTCACGGCATCTCGATTAATGTCGACCCTGACCTGACCCATTTTGGCGGCATTGTGCCCTGCGGAATATCCGATCACGGCGTGACGAGCCTAAAGGCACTTGGCACGAATGCGACAATGGAGATGCTTGATGATGCGCTTCGTGAGAGCTTTACCGCGCTTTTTGGGCCTGTAGAGCGCCCCTAATCTAATCACATACGGTACGGATTATCTTCAGTCTTTGGCTTTCCAATAATTAGCCAAAGCGTGAGCGCCACCGGGATAATCAACAGCAAGATATTAATCACGTCTTGTTGCGCCGCCATTTCGGTTTGATATTCCACGATCAAGGCTTGGCGCACATCTTCTTCGATAACCGCTTTGCGTTCATATTGTGAAAAGGCCGCAAAATATTCCGCGCCGCCAAAAGCGAGCATGACGCCAATGCACGTTAAAAATTCAAAAAATACAGCCCCCGTAACGGCCCAAACGGAACGTCCCATATCATGCAGGCGTTTGCCATAAACCGCATAGATCATGTAGAGCGCCAAGAACGGGAAGAACAAGGCGATAATAAAGGCCGCATTATTATTATCCAAATAACGCAACAGCGCATTCATCGCTGTGACAAAGACAAACAAGCCAACTACGCCTAAGCAAAAGACTTTTTGGGAAATACATCCGCGCACGGTAAAAAATAGGTTTTTCATACCGCTCTGATAATCAGAGAGCCAATCCCCCGCAAGACGCAATAAACGCCATACAGTCGCAGTAATCCGCGCGCTTCGCCCCTCATGATTTGATAAATGCCGATAAGGGCTTTAAGGATCACGCGAAACGCTAACCGCAAAGAACAAATTATGACGCAGATCACATATTTAAAAGGTGATGCTACATCGCCCCAAGCCAAGGGGAAGAAAATCATTTGCCATATTTGCAATGACCTTGGCGGATGGGGAAAGGGCTTTGTGCTGGCGGTTTCAAAACGCTGGCCAGAGCCAGAGAAAAATTATCGCCACTGGCACAAACACAGGTCAGAGAATGACTTCGGCTTAGGCGCCGTCAGATTTATTGACGTGGGGAACTATATTTCCATCGCCAATATGGTCGCGCAACGCGGCATGAAAACAGGCAGCAATGGGCCCCCGATCCGCTATGACGCCGTTGCCACGTGCCTAAAGGCCGTCGCCACTGAAGCCATAGCGCAAGAGGCGTCTGTGCATATGCCGCGTATTGGCTGCGGGCTGGCGGGCGGTAAATGGGAGAAAATAGAGCCCATCCTCGTGAGCGCGCTCATTGAAAAAGGCGTAGACGTTTTTGTCTATGATTTTTAACTCGCGCCAATCCTCACGCTTATGACGATGTCGTCAGCGCCGTACGAATGTCGGCTTCATGCGCGAGGGCTTTGTGCACGGGGCATTTATCGGCGATCTCTAACATGCGGCTCTTTTGCGTTTCGTCCAAATCGCCCGTGATCGTCAAGGCGCGGGTGAAGACATTTCTGCCCTCTTCTTTATGCGTTGTAACATCAACGGATAAATGCTCGACAGGCCAGTCTTTGCGGTTCGCGTACATACGCAGTGTAATCGTCGTGCATCCGCCCAGCGCCGCCGCGAGATATTCAAATGGTGTCGGCCCCAAATCAGAACCACCCAGCGCCGCAGGTTCGTCCGTATAGAGATGATGGCGAGTGGTTTTAACGTCATTCGTATAGGTGCCGCCAAGGCGTTCGCTTACGGTGACTGTGTCGGTTTCGGCCATGATGGGTCCTTATTTGATAGCTTGGCTGTGTGATAAGCGGCTTTAATTTATAAGCTGGCTGAGCGCGATGAGCTCAGCGCGCAGAGCCGCCGCAATCTCGGCGGCCTCTTCGTCCTCGCCCCAGCGTTCGGCTTGGAAAGCGGCGCTCAGGCGCGAGAGATCATAGGCAGCCTCAGCCGCGAGCGCGCCTTGAATAGTTGCCAACGCCAGAACCGCCGAGCCAAAAACGGCTGTATAATGCACGAGCAGCGTCAGCGGTAAATCCGCAAATTCACGCGCAACATCCGCCAGCGCGCCTATCGAATTTTCATCTTGGTCAATCGCAATTAAAGACTGGGTGGATTTCAAATCAATCCCCTGCCCGCGCGCCCACACCAGCCACGGCTCCCACAGCTCCGTTTGCCGCGCGACGAGTTCCTCTGGCGTGTCATCACGATAGCATAGCAAATCCGTGCGGGCGTAATTACACGCCTCATCGACAAGGCCATCTCGCATCTTTGGCGTGCGCTCACAGGCGACATTCATCAGGCGCGTCAGCGGCATATCGGCGGGCACGACCTCGTCCGCTTGCGCGTCCCATTCCGCCGCAATCAACGCGGCGTGATCCGCGTTCCCAATTTTCAAATCCGCCTTACCCGGCGTCTTTAAAACCCGCCCATCAAGCAACACACAGTGATGATCCCCGCGCGCCTCTGTGGTCACCGCTTTGTAAAACCGTTTTACCATGTCGGATTCAAAAATTCATGCATAGCTGCAAAACCGTCCAAGGCGCGGCCAAGTTCAAACATATCATTCACAATCAGGTTCGCGCCGCCAGCTTTGATCTCTTCTTCTGTGTGGAAGCCCCAATTCACGCCATAAGCCATGACGCCTGCGCGCACGGCCATGATCATATCAAAGCTCGTGTCGCCAATCATAACGGCGCGATCAGGACGAACATTTAATTCGGCTAGATTGGCTTCGACCATAAAGGGGTCAGGTTTCCCCGCCCCGTCATCCGCGCAATAGGTGGTATCAAAAATATCCACGAAGCCATGTTTCGTCATCATAACATCTAACCCGCGCCGAGATTTTCCCGTCGCAATACCAAGTTTCCACCCGTTAGATTTCAGCCTCAGCACAAGTGCCTTCGCGCCGTCATATAAAGGTTCTGCGATTTTTTCATTCCCGCGCAGCGCAACAAAGGCCGTCTTATATCCCTCGGTCAAAGCCACAATGTCGTCGTGATTAGCTTCCGGGGGCGCGATTTTATCAATCGCTTCCATCAACGACAGACCCACAATTTTTCGCGTCACATTATAATCAGGCGCAGCATACCCATGCGCCGTAAAGGCCTCTTTCATCGCCGTAGAAATCATCGCGCGGCTATCGACGAGCGTACCGTCAACATCAAATATCGCCAGCTTTGCTGTCATGAAGGCACAACATCAAACGGCAATGTCAGGCGTGTCCTCTTGCCCTCTATAGGAACGGTTCCATGCCACATATATGATGGAAATAGAACGAGTCGTCCTGGCGTTGGCATAACGCTATGTTCGGCATCAAACCCTGGAACTTCAAATGGCGGTCGTCCAAATTCGATCCAGCCCGCTTTGTTTTTTTCGCTCTCAATGTCGCTTGGAACATCAATATAAAAGGCCGAACTAATCCAGCCCTCAGGATGAATATGACTTACATGAAAACCACCGCCGCTAAGGCGTACAGACCACGCCCCCGTTAAGCGATGTCCTTCACGTTTGCGGCGGAATAAAGGATGCGTGCCGGATTGCGGCATAGCCTGAATATAATCGCTAATGGGCTGATTAAGTGCTTGGAAAAAATCTTGAATGACACGGCTTTTCGCAAATCTCAAATCACGGCTTGTTTGTGTTCCGCCGCGCAAAGATTGCCCCAGCGGAAAATGTTCTCCCTCATGAAGCGCTAGCATTTCCGCTTTTAATTTGGATAAAAACATCTCCATATTATCATATTCTGGCGGTGCATCTAAGTCATAGACGCGCACTAGATTATAGTCATAAAGCGCATTGTAAGCCTCGGTTTGACCAAGCCCTCTCAGAGCTGTCGCCTCAATTGCAATCCAAAACTGATTGTTAGGCTGACGCATTTGCGCCGCTTTCGCTACCTGCAGCGCCGTATCGAAATCACCCAACATAAGCTTAGCTCGGGCATAATGCGCCATCGCGCCAAGTTCTCCCGGACGTCCCTTTAATGCATTTTCAGCCTGAACACGCGCGGCATCTGCTTCGCCCAGCTCAATCCATAATTTGGCGCGCGCGGAGGCGATATCTGGCTGTTCCCCGAATTTTTGTTCCGCCTCTTCGAGCAAATCAATCCCTTCATCAGCTTCGCCCATGTCCGCCAATAAATCTGCACCGCCCAAATAAAGCATGGGCGCTTCAGGGTTTTGCACCGTCATGTCTTTGATTAGCTTTTGTGCGCCCTCTGTGCCGCCCGAAAGCCATTCAAGCTGCACCAAATTACGAAACGCCATGAAACTCGAAGGCGGATGCGCTAGAGCTTGTGCAAACGCACCGCGTGCAATGGGCATTTGATTATTAACTGCCGCGATTTGCCCTGCAACCAAAGCCAAGCTCGGATCAGGCGGGAGTTTTTTCAAAACAGCCCGTGCCTCTTCATATCTCTGCGCGTCTTTTAGAGCGTGAATAAACCCAATAATAAGTGGTTTGTTTTGTGGATTATGCCGAAGGCATGCTTCATAAACGCTCACGGCTTGAACAGGGTTTTTCAACCGCAAATGTAAGTTTCCAAGCGCTATGGCAGGATTAGGGTAATTCGGCGCAACCCGAAGACTTTTTTCATAAGCCGCAATGGCTTCAAAATTACGGCTCGTAAGAGCTAAAATATTACCATAACTATTGAGGCATTCTGAATCCTCGGGGTCAATCTCCAA
>JBMYWT010000055.1:0-18574 GCA_049607665.1 Maricaulaceae bacterium | reverse complement strand
CGATATCGCCGTCCACTTTGATCCATTCGTGATCTTCTGTATATTTTACGCTCATGATTTAAGCTCCTCTGTAATAATTATGCGGCGCGAAGGGTAATTTCACGACGGTTGCAGGGCGGGCTTTGCCGCGCACGATAAGTTGCAGCGGCGTTCCCGCTTTGGTGAATTTGCGGGCGACGTAACCCATCGCAACAGGGCCGCCGACAGTCGGCCCAAATCCGCCCGATGTGACCTCGCCAATGGTGTTGCCGTCCATATCTTGAATTTCAGTGTGTTCCCGCGCAGGCGCGCGGCCTTCGGGCAGAATACCAACAAGGCGCTTTGTTGTTTTATCTGCAATATCGGCGGCAATGCGTTGCGCGCCCAGATAGCCACTCCCAGTGCGGCGATGTTTTTGGATCGACCAAAACAGACCCGCCTCAATCGGCGAGACGCTTGTATCAATATCGTGACCATAAAGACAAAGCCCTGCCTCAAGACGTAGGCTATCGCGCGCGCCAAGGCCAATCGCTTCGACGTCGTCAAATGACATGAGCTTGTCAAACACGGCCTCTATGTCTTTATTTTTAATTGCCAGTTCATAACCGTCTTCGCCCGTATACCCCGAACGTGATGCATGCACCCAAATATCATCAAACAAGATGGAGTCCGTTGATGTCATAAACACAAGATCACCCATCGCTGGTGAAAGTGAGCGAATGACATCCGCCGCTTTCGGCCCTTGAATCGCGAGCAATGACATATCATCCAAGATCCGGAGTGAAACGCCTTCGGGAAGATGTTTATTCAAATGCGCAAAATCGTCAGTCTTACAGCCCGCATTCACCACCAGATAAAGCCAATGTTGATGCCCTTCCATACCAAGACGGCAAATCATCAAATCATCCAAAATACCGCCATCAGCATTTAGGAATTGCGAGTAGCGCTGCTGTCCGGGCTCTAGGCTTTGGATATCCGCAGGCACGAGAGCTTCCAACGCTTTGGCCGCCGTTTCGAAATTTCCATCATCAGGAATGATAAAGCATTGCCCCATATGCGAGACATCAAACAGACCCGCCTTCTCGCGCGTATGCAGATGCTCTTTCATCACGCCCATCGGATATTGCACGGGCATATCATAGCCCGCAAAGGGCACCATTTTCGCGCCGAGATCGACGTGTTTTTGATAAAGGGCAGTTTGTTTTAGCTCACTCATAGCACATAGCAATCTTGCGATTGCCTCCCTGTGCCGCCCGCTGTCCTGTTGGGCCTGAGAGATTCACGTCCCGCCGTCAGGGCGATTTCGCTTACTCCGTCGGCGGGGCCTTTCACCAAGCGGCCCGCTTTCCAGCGTTTTAATTCCAAGCGGTCCCTGATGCCTGAGAGTTTCCGGCGACGGTTGCTCCTTCGGCGGCCTGCAAGGTGCAAGCTCTCTCCCGCTTGGAAGAGTTATCATGTCTATCAGGGATTCTTATGACAGAGTCAATAAGGGCGAAATTATAAGGACGGGGATTACCCTAAGGTCATTTCAAGGCTCTTGGCCCAGAGCTTTTCCGCCGCAGCCGCGTCGCGCGCGTAAGGCTTTAACGTTTGTTCTTTGCAGTTGTAATAATAACCTCCGTTTTGCCCCTCCACCGAAGAGTCCAACGCGAGGAAAAGCCCCGTCTCGGCACCCTTGGCCGCGCTTCGCACGAAAGGTTTAAAGCCCGCCATTAAAATCTTTCCAAGCAGTACTTGCGTCCCAATCGACGTGCCAACAAAACCCGGGTGATAACAATTCACGCTAAGGGTCTTATGCGGCGCGGCGGCGGCTAACTTCTCGGCAAGGCTTTGAATGAAGAGAATATTTGCGAGTTTGGAATTCCCATATGCGGGAAAGGTTTTGAAATTTTGGCTTTGACTGATGTCGTCTAAATTAATCTCATTGACAAAATTATACGCCCCCGAAGCTGTCGCGACGACGCGCAACGGATGATCACCTGCACAGAGCCTATCGAACAAAAGCTGCGTCAACAAAAACGGCGCAAGATGATTAACGGCCATCATCATCTCATACCCGTCCTCAGAAAGGATACGTTTATTGTAAGAAATACCGGCATTTAAAAACAGCACATCAATCTGTTTGCCAGACTGCAAAAACTCCGCCGCAATACGGCGAACATCGATTTGCCTGGAGAGGTCGCCATAGAGCCATGTGATCTTGGCGTCAGACACAGCCCGCTTTATCAACGCACTCGTCGCGTCAGCTTTTGTTTCGCTGCGAGCGGTTAGAAAAAGCTCATAACCTTTGGACGCCAAATCCAAAGCGGCCGCTTGACCAATGCCGCTCGTGGCACCTGTAAGGAGACATATTTTTGCGCTCATATTGTCTCCTTTAAGAAACGATTACATCCGTTCAGGCGTTTCAATGCCTAAAATATCAAGGCCAAGTTCGAGTTGGCGCAGCGTTGTTTCAGCCAGCGCAAGGCGCGATGCCTTCACCGCGTCAGGCGTTTCATCCGCCAAGATCGGGCACTCTGAATAAAAGCGCGAAAAGCTCTGCGCCAAGCGGTACACATGATCGCACACAATATGCGGCGCATGCTTCTCACTCGCCGATTTCAAGGCGCGGTCAAACGCGTCCAGCGCCAGAACAAGGCTTGCTTCTGATGGCTCAGTGATTTTAATCTCGCCGCTCGAAACATTCTTTGTCTCTGCTTTACGCAAAATGGATTTAATCCGTACAGCGGCATATAAAAGATATGGCCCTGTCTTACCTTCAAAAGCCGTGAACCGATCCACATCAAAAACATAATTTGTTGTGCGTTGGTTTTGCAAATCCGCGAATTTCAAAGCCGCCATACCAATTTTTTCGGCAATATCGGCGCGCTCGGCCTCGTCAAAGTCTTGCCCAATGTTATTTTCTACGAGTTTCTTGGCCGCAGCTTCACGCATCATTTCTGTTAAATCCGCCAAACGCAAAACACCGCCATCTCGGGTCGTAAACGGTTTGCCGTCTTTGCCGTTTACCGTCCCAAAGCCCAGATGTTGGAGCTGCTCTGCATTATACCAACCAGCTTTGACGGCGGCACGGAACACTTGCTGGAAATGAAGCGCTTGTCTTTGGTCAACAACGTACAGGATTTCATCGGGATTGATTTCATTTTTTCGGTCAATAAGCGTGGCTAGGTCAGTTGTGTGGTAAAGCACAGCGCCCGTACGAGCCCGCAGCATGACAGGCGGAATGCCTTTGCGCTTTTCCGAATCATACGTCTCATCAACAGGAATAATCAAAGCTCCGTCGCTTTCTTCTGTGATGCCCATTTCAGTCATATCGTCGATCATACCCGGAATAAGTGGGTCTACACTGGCCTCACCTTTCCAAAGATCAAACTCAACGCCAAGCTCTGCGTACCCTTTTTTTAGATAGGCAATGGAAACCGTAATAAAATGATCGAGCAAGGCACGATAACCCGGCCGCCCAGATTGCAGTTCTGCTGTAGCTTCTTGCGAAATTTTCAAACGTGCAGGGTCTGCCTTGGATTTGCTGCTGGCCGCCGGGTAAAGCCGCGCCATGTCATCCATGGTCACGGGGCTTTGATTTGGAAAACCCTCTGTGACGCCCGCGTCAAAATACGGTAGATCAGGCTGCTCATCCGCAAGCTCTGAAATCAGATGCCCCATTTGCAGACCCCAATCGCCCAGATGCACATCACCAATGACGTTATGACCTTGAAAGCGCAGAAGCCGCTTAAGGCTCTCGCCAATAACAGCCGACCGTAAATGTCCAACATGCATGGGCTTAGCGACATTCGCTCCGCCGTAATCAATGACGATTGTTTTCACAGGCACCTGAGTTGCGCCCGTCACCTCATCTTTTGCCAATGCATTCGCTTGCGCCGTTACGGCCGTTTGAGACGGGCGAATATTGATAAATCCGGGGCCCGCAATTTCAAGTTCGGCTATAAGTTCATGCCCTTCGAGCGCCGCCACAACTTTCGCAGCGATATCGCGCGGGTTAGCTTTTTCGCCTTTTTTCTTCAAGGCACCCGCCGCCGCCATAGCGCCATTGCACTGAAACGGGGCCAAATCAGGACGATCACTTTCACGCGTCCCGCCGATTTCCGGCGAGAAGCCTAAACTTTCAAATGCGGCGCAAGTTGCGCTGTTCAGCGCCGTCAATATAGAAGTCATAATGTTAGTCTATTTTTGGCCAACTGAAACACGGAAGCGTTTACCTTCGGCGTTAAACTGGCGTTGCTCGGGCGTTACATTAAATCCGACAATGATTTCAAAGTTTTCACCGGACGTGCCTTCACTGGCGCGAGGGATTTTAAATTCATCGATTTTTTCTGTCACGCGAACACGATCTTTGCCCGCAGGGAATGTCACTTCCATCGGAAAAACTTGTTTATTCATAACGGCAATATTCTTACGTGTAAGGGCCACAAAATATTCATAAACAGCGGTTTCTTGCCCCTCAGCCGCAGGGCCGCGTCCTAAATCAAATGTGATTTCAACATCGCCAACGATAGGCTGCTCGCCATAATAACGGCACAGGCTACGAACATAAGCAATTTCTCCCGTAAAGCCAACATTAGCGAAAGTTTGGCGCTCTCCGCGAAATTCAACAATGCGTGCGGCATCATATAAGGAGAATGCTCGAGGACATGGACCGGGGTTGCGCTCAGCGGCTTCACCAATTTGCAATGTCTCTTTAGTCGTTTGGCAACCACTTAAAGCCAAGGTACTTACAACAGCTGTCGCTGACAAAAATTTCAAAATTTGGCCCATAATGTCATCCTGTCTTATCGGCGTGAATCCACTGTCCGTGGACTAGTATATTCGTATTGTGTTTGCTAGGTCATATCGGGTTAAGCGCGCTGCTGCAATATCGCTCTCGCGCATGAGGATAATTTAATGACAGCATCAAATTCTGCCCAAGCGTTACCCTCCAAGACGGTCTTGCTGGCTGCGCCGCGTGGATTTTGCGCCGGTGTTGATCGCGCCATTCAAATTGTAGAGCAATCGCTCGAAAAATTTGGCGCGCCCGTCTATGTTCGCCATGAAATCGTGCACAACCGCCATGTTGTTGAACGCTTGAAAGGCCTAGGCGCCATATTTGTTGCGGAACTCGACGAATGCCCCGATGATCGCCCTGTCGTGTTTTCAGCCCACGGCGTTCCTAAATCAGTCCCAGCCGCAGCAAAGGCGCGCGAAATGACCTTTTTGGACGCGACTTGCCCGCTTGTCTCCAAAGTTCACATCGAAGCCGAACGGCATTTTAAGAACGGTCACCACACGCTACTGATCGGGCATGAAGGGCATCCCGAAGTGATCGGGACAATGGGGCAGCTCCCTGTGGGGGCGATGACTTTGGTCGAAACCGAAGACGACGCCCGCAATTTCACGCCAAAAAACCCTGACAACCTCGCGCTCGCCACGCAAACAACACTGTCTGTCGATGATACAAAGGGCATTACAGAAATCCTGCAAAGCCGTTTCCCGAGCATCGCCCTGCCCTATAAAGAAGACATTTGCTACGCGACGACGAATCGGCAAATGGCCGTCAAAGCGATTGCCAAAGACTGCGATCTCTTCATCGTAATCGGTTCGCAAAAATCGTCCAATTCCAAACGCCTCGCGGAAGTCGGCCTTAGAGAAGGCGCAGAACGCTCGCTTTTGATCGCGTCCTCCGAGAGCCTGAATTGGGATTTTATCGAACAGGCCGACACCATCGGCCTATCGGCGGGGGCGAGCGCGCCTGAATATTTGATGGACGGTATTTTAGCAGCCCTGAAATCTCGCTATGAAATCACAATCAAAGAAGTCGAAGTCGTCAAAGAAAAAGTCGTCTTCCGCCTGCCGCGCCTGCTGCGCGAATCCTAAGCTATGACCGCGCAAAACAACCTCGTCATTTACACCGATGGCGCCTGTTCGGGTAATCCAGGGCCAGGCGGCTGGGGCGTATTGATGCAATTTGGCGAGAAAGAAAAAACACTGTGCGGCGGCGAGACTGAAACTACGAATAACCGCATGGAACTCATGGCCGCGATCAAAGCGCTAGAGGCTGTGAACGAAGGATATTCCAAAGAGATTACGCTCTGGACGGACAGTACCTATGTCCTCAAAGGAATTACGGAATGGATAAAGGGTTGGAAAAAACGCGGCTGGAAAAAATCTGATAAGAAGCCCGTCATAAACACGGATTTATGGAAAGAACTCGACGTCCTAAACGCACAGTTTAATGTCAACTGGCAGTGGGTCAAAGGCCATGCAGGCGTTGACGGTAATGAGCGGGCCGATGAGCTGGCCCGCTTGGGTATCCCGCAAAGGGATTAGTTAATTAGGACGGCTCGACGATTAAAGTCGTTGCCTTCACGGATAGCACCCGAAGCTCTTGCCCCGCCGCAGCATTGCCCGTTTCCATTTGCGCGCGCCACTGCGTATCGCCAACTTGAACGCGGCCTTCGCCTGTTTCAAAATCAGCAATCGCTTTGACCCGCATACCGACCATAGAACGCGCGCGATCATTAAGATCAGACGGCTCGCCGCCTTTCATTTTCGGGCGGATATAAATATGCCCGAAGACTAAGAGCGCGGCCGAGAGCAGGAAGAAGAGCAGAAATTGCATCTCCCACCCGAGCGGCAGAAGGTAAGTAAACAGGCCAACGATCAGCGCCGCCGCCGCAGGCCAGAGGATATAACTCGTCCCCGTAATAAGCTCGAGGATTAAGAGCACGACACCAATGATAACCCATTTGGTGCCGGTCATGGAGTTAAGCCCATCAATCAGTAGATTTGAACCTTGTTCCATGAATATCTCCTATTTTTTCCTACTCGATGCACCCGCCTCAAGCAGGGCGCTAACACCGCCAACCGTTGCCGCGAGGCTAGACAGTTCCGCAGGGACAATGACGGTTTTCTGGTTCGGGGAATTAGCGAGGCTTTCAAAGGCCTTCACATATTCCTGCGCCACGAAGTAGTTCACGGCGTTGACGTCACCTTTGGCGATCGCTTCGCTCACGAGCTTAGTCGCTTCGGCTTCAGCAGAGGCTTCGCGTTCACGGGCTTCGGCGTCAAGATAGGCACTTTCCTTACGGCCCTCAGCCTCGCGGATAGCGGCTTCTTTTTCGCCTTCCGCTTTCAGGATTTGGCTTTGCTTCTGACCTTCAGCGAGCAAGATTTCAGAGCGCTTCTCACGTTCCGCTTTCATCTGCTTATTCATCGCTTGCGTAATGTCATGTGGCGGCGAGAGATCTTTAATCTCAATCCGTGTCACTTTCGTACCCCATGAATCCGTCGCGGCATCAATGACCGTCAAAAGACGCGCGTTAATCTCATCGCGTCTTGAAAGCACATCATCAAGCGCCATCGAGCCGACCACGGTACGCACATTCGTCAAACACAAGTTCTGGATCGCATTTTCCAGCGACGTTACCTCATAGGCGGCGCGGCGCACGTCAATCACCTGAATAAAGACAACCGCATCGGCCGTGACCATCACGTTATCTTTGGTAATCACGTCTTGCGACGGTACGTCAATCACGCGCTCGCGCATGTCCATCTTAATCCCGATTTTGTCAAAAAATGGCACAATGAATGACAACCCCGGTTTAAGTGTTTTTGTGTAACGTCCGAAACGTTCCAATGTAAATTCTGCGCCCTGCGGCACGATCACGATTGTTTTGAGCACTGTAATCAGCGCCAAGACCACCAAAATAATAAATGTAATATTGCTTGCAGTCATAAGACCTCCCTTTGTTTTTCTCTTACTTACTTACTTTCAGCTCCGCCCCTATGGCAGAGCTGCACTTTTCATTGCGGATGGATTTAGAGATTATCTAAAACGTAATCCGCAGAAGAAACTTTAAATTCGCCGCCGTCTTCAACGTGAAGACTTTCGACAACGCCGTCATTGGCGACAAGCGCATAGCGTTGGCTACGTGCGCCCATGCCGAAGCCTGTGGCGTCCAGCTCAAGACCGATATCTTTGGCGAAATCGCCATTGCCATCGGCCAGCATCACCATCTCATCCGAGACGCCTTGGTCTTTCGCCCATGCGCCCATAACGAAGACATCATTGACAGATGTACAAGCAATGGCGTCAATACCTTTGGCTTTAAACTCGCTGGCTTTATCCTTAAAACCCGGCAAATGCTTAGCCGAACAGGTCGGCGTAAATGCGCCTGGCACAGCGAAAAGCGCAACGCGTTTCCCGCCAAAAACTTCGGCCGTTGTTTTCGGCTCAGGGCCATCCGCGCCCATTGTCATGAATGTCGCTTGCGGTAATTTATCACCAACTTTAATGCTCATCGCTCTCTCCCAAATGTAGCGTTTGTTTCATTATATATGGGTATCACGCGGGCTATTTTCAAGAGGTGTCAGGATTGAACTTGCAATATTCGGCCATATCGCCATCTTAAAAATATGGATAAGATAGACATTTCAGATCAGGCGCTAAACCTCGCGGGGAAGTTCCTGATCGCGACGCCCAATATGCAAGATCCGCGCTTTCACCGCGCTGTGATTTATATGTGCAATCACACATCCGAGGGCGCAATGGGCCTGATTATTAATCAGACGAAATCCGATATATGGCTATCAGAGATGCTGGGCACAATCGGCATAGACGGCGCGATCCAAGTCGCCGATTCGCCCGTCTTAACAGGCGGCCCTGTCGATATTGACCGTGGGTTTATCCTGCACTCGCCAGATTTCATTAGCCCAGAAAATTCAAACATTCTCTCAAAAAGCCTGACACTGACATCCACCAAAGACGTGCTAACCGCCCTCGTCAGCGAAACCGACGCCCCTGAAAAAGCGGTGCTAATGGTCGGCTATTCAGGCTGGTCTGGCGGACAGTTAGAGCGGGAGCTTCAACAAAACGCATGGCTCGTGGTGGACGGCGATGAGGCTATGATATTTGATTCCGAGATCGATACGAAATGGGCGCGGGCTTTGGCTATCATCGGCGTCACGCCGGCTATGCTTTCCACACTAGGCGGAACGGCTTAGACCATATATCCTTACGCGAAATGATCAGAAGACAGCCGCGCAAAAATATCATGATCGCGCCAGTCTCCATCAATTTTAAGATAACCTCTCGCTCGGCCTTCGCGTTCAAATCCAACTGCCTCTAACAGCTTAATAGATGGTTCGTTTTCAGGACGCACAGCGGCTTCTATACGGTGCAATCCTAGCTCATTGAAACAAAACCCGCAGGCAGCCCGTACAGCCGCACGCGCGAATCCCTTGCGGGCATATTCTTCGCCGAGCCAATATCCGAGCTGACATTGCTGCGCTACGCTGCGCTGAATATGCGTAATATTGCAGGCCCCAATGAGTCTTTGATCTGCCGCGCGGAAAATATGGAAAGGATAAGCTTCGTCCCCATTCACCATTTTCTTAAACCGCGAAAGCCGCGCTTTATATGACGCACGGGTTAAATGCTCTGGGTTCCAACTGGGTTCCCACGGCGAGAGAAAGGCTTCATTTCTACGCCGCAGCGCGGCCCAATCCTCAAAGTCCGCCCATTTCGGGTGACGTAGATAAACCTGCCCGCCCGGAGCCTGACCGTAAAGTTCTGTGCGAATAGAGGCTCTCATGCCTCATCCGAACGGCCACCAAAGGACAAACGTCCATTTTGCAAATGCAGGATCACGTAGATCACAAATAGCGCCAACGCGAGACCATACCATGTCAGCATATAATCAAAATGATTATTGCGAATATCTGGGCGCTTCACAGGAAGCTCATTAGCGCGAAGCACGCCAGGAACCACATCTAGATAAAATCGTAAATCCATTTTCACGCGCTCATTAGAGCTCTGCCATGGCGCTGTTTCAGGCATAGGATTAAATCCGAACCACCGGTTTTCAGACGGCGTACTATCGGGCGCAAGTCTCCCCACAGGCCGCGCCAGCCGGACGTAACCCGTAAGAATTTCGTCGGTTTTCATTTCAACCGCATAAGACGTTTTCATATCATCAGGCACTGGCGCGAGCGCCACATATGCACCGCGTCCGAATTGCTGAGCTTCCACGAAAGGACGCCAAGAAAGTTGGTCTTTTCCTCTGAAATAAATAAAATAAGGCGTTTGCTCACGCGATATATTTGTAATGATTTCAATACGGCGGAAATCTATCGGCTCCCCGGCTTCCAAAGCCTTGCCAACATCAGATATAGCCCCAAAGGCTGGCGCATTCGCCGCCACTTCGACCTCAGCCAATAGGGCCGTTTTCCATTGCAAGCGATGATATTGCCATGTCCCTAGCGTGATTAAAATCGAGAGCGCAATGGCAGTGAAAATTGTCAGGCCAATGAAGGGACGGAACCGCATAACGCTATTCCTTCTCTGTCTGTGCAACGCCGCCAATCTTCACATCAGAGAGCCGAGCTTCGCGGGCGTTGTTGACCCATTGCAGATTAAACATCACGCCGCGCATCATCCGCAGCAAACCTAGCGATGCGCCTGTAATTATGCTGCTCCAAATTAAAAATGTGACGATCATCGGCGCACCCGTAATGAAGTGAAACGCCAGCGCCATAGGCACAATAAATATACCCGTAATGAAGATAACAAACACCGCAGGGCCGTCGCCTGCATCTTCCATTTCAAAACTCGCGCCGCATGCTTCGCAGCGTTTCGCGAATGTTAGAAATTTGGAGAAGAGCGCCCCCTCCCCGCAGGAGGGGCACCGCCCAGCTAGCCCCGCATTAACGGGGCTGGCAACCGTTCGTAAAGGTCGTCCGTTCACCAATCTCTATTGGAAGACGACGTAGACGAACGCAAAGAGGAATAACCACACCACATCAACGAAGTGCCAATACCAAGCCGCAGCTTCGAGGCCAAAATGTTTCTCTGGCGTGAAGCCACCTTTAACGAGGCGAAGGTAACAAACAAACAAGAAGATCGTACCGATCAAAACATGTAGGCCGTGGAAACCTGTCGCTAGAAAGAAAGCTGACCCATAAAGGTTGGTTGAGAGCCAGAAAGACACATCGTCACGATGCGCAAAGGCTTCTGCATATTCAACGCCTTGCAAGTATGTGAAAAGAATACCCAAAAGAACCGTCAACAAGAGACCCCATTTCGCGCCCTTACGGTCGCCATGGATCAATGCGTGGTGCGCCCAAGTTACCGTCGTCCCAGACAGAAGAAGCACAAGCGTGTTCATCAATGGCAAGTGCCACGGATTAATGGTTTCAATATTCGGAACATCACCTGATGCCCAGCCTTGGAGCGCGCCCATACCGTCATCATATGTGTAATCCGCGTCCCATTCCGCACGCTTGCTTTGGAAGAGTTTCATTTCGAAAAACATCCAGAACCAACCGACGAAGAACATGGCTTCTTGCATGATGAACATGATCATACCGTAACGCAGGCCGATATCGACTACTGGTGTGTGATCACCCGCCGCAGATTCGCGTGCCACATCGCGCCACCAGCCATACATGACATAGGCAGCAAAGAGACAACCAAGAACAAGAAGGATCCAACCTCCGCTAGCGCCTTCGCGGCCCTGAAGCGTATCGATACCGCGCGAGAAGAAGAACTCCATCATGCCGTTGCCGCCATCCGGGTTACGGTCAACAAGTCCGGCAAAAAAGACAACCATGCCCATGCCCCAAACAAGGCAGGCAACGCCTGACAAGAAAGGCCAAGGACTTGGCGGAATAAGATGATAATCGTGTTCTACGGCTTCAGCCATGAGTCCCTCCGGCATTGGATCGGAAAATTCGCAATAATATCGCCCGCTATAGCGCTAGGTGGACGATTGGGCAATTCTTATCCGTCTTAATTCAAACTATCGCGGCGGCTAGTCGCAGGTGTAATCCCTGAAAATTCTGCCGCTTTGGCCTTTTCACTCTCAAAAAACGTATATGAGAGGGTGATATGCTTCACATCATCCGCGCGCTCATCCTCTGCGATGAGCGAATCAACGAAGAAGATCACGGGAAAATCGACGCTTTGCCCAGGCTGCAAGGTTTGCTCGGTGAAGCAAAAGCATTCTGTTTTGGTGAAATAGGGCGCGGCCTTTAACGGCGTAACGTTAAATGTAGCAATACCTGTAATTGGCCGCTTTGAATTATTCGTCACTTTGTAATATGAAAGCGTCGACCGCCCCACATTGACGTCGACATGTGAGACATCCGGCGTGAACGTCCACGGCAAGTCAGAGGATACATTACTGTCGAAACTGACGCGAACCATGCGGTCAATGACTTCGGAATTATTGTCGTCCGCTTGTTGCGGTGTACCGCCATAACCCGTCACTTTGCAAAACGTATCATAAAGCGGCTTTGACGCGAACCCAAGCCCAAGCATCCCAAAGGCGGTCAGCACAAGAAGCGCCGCTGTGCGGCCATGTTTTGGTGCGTTCGCTGTAGATACAGGCGTTTGCGTCACTTATGCGCCCCCATTTGCGCGGGTAATCATCGTGACGAAAACAAAAAGCATAAAGGCGGCGAGCGCCGCAGCGAGAGCATAATTACGCTTATTACGCGCGCGAAGTTCTGCCTCTGTTGGCGCAATGAATTGCTCTGGCGCTGCGCGATATTCTGCAACGTCTAAAATCGTTTTTTTGCTCGGTGCATCTGTCATTACAGCGCTCCCATAATGAAATGCTCAGCGGCTAAAACGCCAAAAATTGCGAAGAGATATATAAGTGAAAAGGCAAACATATTACGTGCCGCGCGGTCGCCTTCTTTGACCGCATAGAGCGAGGCTTCGTCAGACGACTCTGGTGTTTCGCCCGCGCGTGAGCGCCAAACTTTAATCGCCAGCGCAATAAAAGCCGCGTTCAACACAAACGCTACAAACCCATAAAGCCAACCTGCAAGTCCCGTGATAACAGGCACAGCGCAAATCCCTGCCAATAAAAATGTGTAAACCACCATTTGGAGACGTGTTGATTTCGGCCCAGCGACATTGGGCATCATGGGAATGCCTACGCGCTCATAATCACCTGTTTTATAAAGCGCGAGCGCCCAGAAATGCGGCGGCGTCCAAAGAAAGGTAATCATAAATAGCACGGTTGAATTAAGCGTAATATCCCCCGTCACAGCCGCCCAGCCAACCATAGGCGGAAACGCGCCCGCTGCGCCGCCAATAACGATATTTTGCGGCGTGCTGCGTTTAAGCCACATGGTGTAAACCACGGCGTAGAAGAAGATCGTAAAGGCCAGCAATCCAGCTGCGACCATATTAGACGCAACATACAGACCCCAAACAGAGGCAACGCTAACTAAGATCCCAAAAGCCAGCGCATTATGCGGAGCCACAACGCCGCGCGCCACAGGGCGTTTTTTCGTACGCGACATTTGCGCGTCAATATCGGCGTCATACCACATATTAAGCGCGCCTGAGGCGCCTGCCCCTGCTGCGATACACAGAATAGACGCGATAGATTTCCAGAGCGGCAACTGACCTGGCGCGACAATCAAGCCAACCCATGCAGTAAAGACCACAAGCGCCATAACGCGTGGTTTCATCAAGGCAAAAAAGTCTGATGGTTCCGCAAGGCTAAGCCGGGCTGAGCTTGCGAGATCACGAGCAGCCAATGACGGAGAGGCCGCAATCGTTTCCGATGCGGCCCCCTTTAATGATGGTGATGAGCTGTTGCTCATATCGTTATCCTATGCGCCTAGTGGCCGTCATCATCACCGATAACCGGCAATGTGTTGAACTGGTGGAAAGGAGGTGGTGAGCTAAGCGTCCACTCAAGTGTCGTAGCGCCTTCGCCCCAATAATTGGCGGACGCTTTGCGGCGCACGATCAGAGCTTCAAAGACCCAGATGAAGAAGAAACCAACACTGGCTAGCGTTAGGTAAGCCCCCATCGTTGACAGCTTGTTAAAGTAAGCAAATTCAACAGGGTAATCCACATAACGACGTGGCATACCTTGCATTCCAAGGAAGTGCTGCGGGAAGAACACGAGGTTCACGCCGAGGAAGAATGTCCAGAAGTGAAGTGCCGCGAGGTACTTGTTGTAAAGCACGCCGAACATCTTACCGAACCAATATGTAAAGCCGCAGAAGATGCCAAATACAGCGCCCATAGAGAGCACGTAGTGAAAGTGAGCCACAACATAATATGTGTCATGCAAAGCGGCATCGACGCCCGCGTTGGCAAGGACAACACCTGTCACGCCGCCAACAACGAAAAGGAAGATAAAGGCAAGCGCCCACTGCATTGGGATAGAGTAACGGATCGATCCGCCCCACATTGTCGCGAGCCATGAGAAGATCTTAACCCCGGTAGGCACCGCAATCACAAGCGTGGCGACCAAGAAGTAAGCTTTCAAATCTACGTCCATGCCGACTGTATACATGTGGTGCGCCCACACGATGAAGCCAACAACGCCAATCGCGACCATGGCATACGCCATGCCGAGATAACCAAAGATAGGTTTACGGCTAAAGGTTGAGATCACGTGTGAAACAATACCAAAGGCTGGCAAGATCATGATGTAAACTTCAGGGTGACCAAAGAACCAGAACAAGTGCTGGAACATAATAGGGTCGCCGCCCATAGCCGGGTTAAAGAAGCCTGTGCCGCCGTCGATACGGTCAGTGAACAACATAAAGAGTGACGCTGCGAGCACAGGAAGCGCAAGCAAGAGCAAGAAAGCTGTAACCAAAACAGCCCATGCAAAGAGAGGCATTTTATGGATTGTCATGCCCGGTGCACGCATATTCAAAATTGTCGTGATGAAGTTAATCGCGCCAAAGATAGACGAGAAGCCAGCTGCCAAAAGACCAATGATGATAAAATCAAAGGCAGGCCCCGGCGAACCAGATGTAGATAGCGGCGGGTACATAACCCAGCCCCCACCAAAACCATTACCAGAGGCACTACCCGGCACGAAAAAGCTAATCAGCAAACAAATCAGCGCAACAGGCAAGAGCCAGAACGACAGGTTGTTCATACGCGGGAACGCCATATCCGGCGCGCCAATCATAATTGGTACAAACCAGTTACCAAAACCGCCAATAACGGCTGGCATAACCATGAAGAAGATCATGATAAGACCATGCATAGACACGAAGGTGTTATATGTGTGCATGTTTTCAAACACTTGAATACCAGGCTCACCCAATTCCAAACGCATCATGAAAGAAAGAAACCCGCCAATAAGGCCCGAAAGAATCGCAAAAATCAGATAAAGCGTACCAATGTCTTTGTGGTTGGTTGAATAGAACCAACGCGCAAAAAACGCAGGTTTATGATCGTCATGTGCGTGGTCGTCGCCGTAAATGCTGCCCATGATCTTATCCTTATTTCGGAGCGGCAGCGATAGCTGCGCCGTTCATTGTTATATTTTCAGCAAGCTGATTAGCAAAAGCGCCGTCATTGGCGACCCATGCCGCAAAATCGCTTTTGCTTACGACTTTAATTTCAATTGGCATCATAGAGTGCTTGATACCGCAAAGCTCTGAGCATTGACCATAAAACGTGCCTTCTTTGCCCGGATTAACACGAAACCATGTCTCGTTAATACGGCCCGGAATAGCGTCCATTTTTACGCCAAAGGCAGGCACTGCAAAAGAGTGAAGATTATTAGATGAGGTGATCAAAACTTTGATCGGCGTATCCACAGGAACCACGAGAGGCGCATCCGCACCCAACAAATAAGGTTTACCCGCCGCTTTCGCGTCATCTTCATCGAGCATGTTAGAGACGAAGCTCTCAACATTTGGGTGATCAGGATAAGCATATTCCCAATTCCACGTATTACCCGTGACTTTGATCGTCATATCCGTCTCAGGCAGATCATCTTGCATATAAAGGAGCTGCATGGACGGAACGACCAAAGCGAGCAAAATCAAGACAGGCGCGATCGTCCAAACAACTTCCAATCCGACATGGTGAGTTGTCTTTGACGGCTCAGGATTACGTTTCTCTGAGAAACGGAACATGATGTAGCCCATAAGGATCACAACAAAGAGCGTAATAAACGTAATGATCGGCATGATCATACCATTATGAAAACTCACAATACGTTCCATAACAGGCGTCGCCGCCTCTTGGAAACCAATCGCGCCATCAACGGGGCCATTATAGTCCGCTGCATAGGCTGCGGCACTTCCTAAAAGGCTGGTCATCGCCGTGATAGGCGCAGCTAAACTCATTCGCTTGAACATAAGTGTCCTTAAATCAAAGGCCAAATTGGGCTATCTGGCAATATTGCCGCTCTCTATACGTGAATGCCGTCCAAAAATCAGCGATGATTTTTAGCGCGGATTGTCGCATTACCGCTAGACTATCGCGGCGCGCACAGTAAATAAAGCACGAAGGGCGTTCTTAGCGCGCTCAATGTTTAAAATGCGCGAAAAAATGCCTCCGTCCCAACGTGAAAGCCGTGAATATGTCTGATTTTGTTTTTGAAGATAGCCAACTTACGGCCAGCAACGCCCAAACGATTCTCGATGAAGCGCTCTCAGGATCAGATGACGGTGAGTTATATGTCGAACGCGGCATATCAGAAGCGCTAAGCTTTGATGATGGCCGCCTCAAAAACGCTACCTTCGACAGCTCGCGTGGATTTGGCCTGCGGTGCGTGGCTGGCGAGACGTCTGGCTTTGCCCAAAGCACGGATTTAACGACTGGCGCGCTCTCCCGCGCCGCTCGCGCCGTCGTTATGGCAAAGGACGGCTACGATGGCACTATGTCAGTCGGCCCTGCGCGCACGAACCGCGCGCTTTATTCCGATGTAGACCCTGTCGCCTCGCCGCTGTTTGGCGCAAAAGTTGACCTCCTGCAGGAAATCGACGCCTATTGCCGCGCAATGGACCCTCGCGTTGTGCAAGTTTCTGTCACTATATCAGGCACGCGCAAAGCCATCAGCATACTGCGCGCTGGCGGCGAACGTTATGATGACGTGCGTCCCCTTGTACGCCTAAACATTTCAATCACAGCCGAAAAAGACGGCCGCCGCGAGAGCGGTTATGCTGGCGCGGGCGGGCGCGAGTCCTATGACAAATTTATCGCCACGGAACATTGGCAAGGTCTCGCCAAAGAAGCGCTGCGCCAAGCACTCGTCAACCTCGAAGCCGTAGCCGCCCCCGCTGGACAGATGGACGTTGTCCTCGGCCCCGGCTGGCCGGGTGTCTTGCTGCACGAAGCTATCGGCCATGGCCTTGAAGGGGACTTCATCCGCAAAGGTACATCGGCTTTTGCTGGCATGGTCGGAGAACGCGTCGCCGCTCCCGGCGTGACGATTGTCGATGACGGCTCCCTGCCCGGCTTGCGCGGATCGCTAACAATGGATGACGAAGGTACGCCTACGGCGCGCACGACACTTATTGAAGACGGCATCCTAAAAGGCTTTATGCAAGACCGTATGAACGCACGTCTTTTGGGCGTGGACGCCACAGGTAATGGTCGCCGCGAGAGCTTTGCCCACGCGCCCATGCCGCGCATGACCAATACTTTTATGCTTGGCGGAGATAAAGACCCGGGCGAAATTCTCGCTGACCTTAAAGATGGCATTTACGCCACCAATTTTGGCGGCGGACAAGTAGATATCACCTCAGGCAAATTTGTCTTCCAGTGCACCGAAGCGTACCGCGTAAGAAACGGTAAAGTCGAAGAGCCACTCAAAGGCGTAACGCTCATCGGCGACGGCCCCACAGTGCTAACGCAAATTCGTCACGTCGGAAATGATATGGAACTTGACCCCGGCATTGGCGTTTGCGGCAAAGCTGGACAAGGCGTCCCAGTTGGCGTGGGGCAACCTTCTTTATATGTCGAGAACCTAACGATCGGTGGATCCGCCGTTTAAGAGCATTGCAGCCCCTTAACGCAGCGATCTAACGCAACGGCGCAGCGCAGCTCCGCAAGATAGCGGCGCAGCTCGGTTGTGTGTCCTCTATAATTATTCGAGTGTAATTACCCGCTATGATTACCCGACCGTAATCATGGTGTATCTTACCCTCGCTTAAGGCGACAGAACACGGTATGTGAACCCTCTAACAAGACAGGGGCTTCACATGGCAATAAACTTACTCGATATGATTATGAGCGCGGAAAATGGCGGCGCAATGCAACACGCAGCGCAACAAACGGGTATCGCCCCCGACCAAGCACAAAATGCGGTTGCAGCGCTCCTGCCCGCGATTTCATCTGCGCTGAAACAAAACACGCAAACCCCGCAGGGCTTAGGCGGACTTATGCAAGCCTTACAAGGCGGAAACCATGCGCAATATCTCGACAATCCACAGAGCCTAGGTCAAGCCAGCAGTGTCGCGGATGGCAATGCTATTCTTGGCCACCTTTTTGGCTCTAAAGATGTTAGCCGGGCTGTCGCTGGGCACGCCGCAGAGCAAACGGGCATAGATAGTGATCTTTTGAAAAAAATGCTGCCTCTCGTGGCAACGATGGCGATGGGAAGCCTCTCGAAGCAAACTCAAGCACCCGATATGAAATCTTCACTCGCACAGCTCGCCATTGAACAAATGGTTGGCGGCAACTCACAACAAAGCGCAAGCGGGCTTGGCGGACTACTCGGCGGTCTCTTGGGAGGCGGGCAGCGTAAACAACAAGCGCGCGCACAGCAGCAACATCAGCAAGGCCTCGGCATGATTGGGAAAATGCTAGACGCCGATG
>JBMYWT010000054.1:12700-18980 GCA_049607665.1 Maricaulaceae bacterium | reverse complement strand
TCAATGTCGTTCCAATCAACCTCCGCCGCCGTCACAACATCAGGCAGATCCAAATGCGCCGTACTGGGGTAAATATCACGGTAACGTTCGCCCGCACGGCTATGCCCTGTCAGCGCGACCAAATCGAGGCGTGGATGGCCCGTTATCAGTCGCACGGCTTCGGCCCCCGTATAGCCCGAAGCCCCTAAAATCGCCGTACGTTTCATATCTGCGCGTTTCATATCTGCCTTGTCATCTCCCCATTATCAGGCCGTAAACAGCCCATAGAAAAAGGCGCCTCGGTTCCCCGAAGCGCCTGCAATATAACCGTAACCGGTGAGTGTTTGCTTAACGCTTAGAGAACTGGAAGCTCTTACGGGCTTTCGCCTTACCGTATTTCTTACGTTCAACAACACGTGAATCGCGTGTCATAAAGCCAGCCGCTTTGAGCGAAGCGCGAAGCGCAGGCTCATAATATGTGAGGGCTTTTGAAATACCGTGACGCACAGCGCCGGCCTGACCAGAAAGACCACCGCCTTTAACAGTCGCTGTTACGTCATAGGCATCAACACGGCCAGAGACTTCGAAAGCCTGACGGATGATAAGACGTAGCACAGGACGTGCGAAATATGTTTCTTGGTCGCGACCATTGATCGTGATTTTGCCATTGCCAGGTTTGATCCAAACGCGGGCGATTGAGTTCTTACGTTTACCCGTAGCATATGCACGGCCAAGCTCGTCAATTTTCGGCTCAGGAAGCGCAGCAACTGCAGCGGCTTCAGCTTCGGGCGTACCCGCAGCTGGCGTACCCGCGATAACGTCTTTTAGGTCTGCAAGTGTTTGTGTTTCGGCCATGATTAACCTGCCTTCGTATTCTTGGAGCTCATTGATTTGAAATCAATGACTTCTGGCGTTTGCGCCGCGTGTGGGTGCTCTGAACCTGCATAAACATAAAGGTTAGAAAGCTGCTTGCGTGCAAGTGGGCTTTCTTTCGGGAGCATACGCTGTACCGCTTTGCGAAGTACGCGCTCTGGGAAACGGCCGTCGAGGATCTTATCCGCTGTGCGCTCTTTCAAGCCGCCCGGATGTCCTGTGTGCCAGTAATAAACTTTGTCACTGCGCTTCTTGCCTGTGAAAGCAACTTTCTCAGCATTGATAACGATGACATTGTCGCCGTGATCGATATGCGGAGTATAAAGCGGTGAATGTTTGCCGCGCAAACGCATAGCAATGAATGTGGCAAGGCGGCCGGTGATGATATCCGTCGCGTCGATCACAATCCATTTCTTCTCGACCTCAGCGGTCTTGATGAATTTTGTGGTTTTCATAATAGCCTCAATAAGAACAGCCGAGCGGACAATCCAAACGGCAAAGTTCAAGATGGGCGGTGTTTAGGCGCGCTCGACGTGGGCGTCAAGCGGATAATACGCACACCTTTATTGAAATAATGAATAAAAACAGTAAGTTAAAAAAGCGGTATTATTTTACCGCATTCAACTTCGTTCACGTTAACAGCACAATTCAACATCACGGCCAATAAAATTAGATATTGGCAAAATATACAAAAATTTGATACAATACGGAATGAGTAAGTATACAAAAATTGATTATGATCTTTTCGTACTAAAAGAAGAACTTGATAAGTGTAGACAACGCAGTTGGTTTTATACTGTTGCAAATGTTGGACATATTGATGAATTTGGCAATTCAATTGACGATACGGAGCTAAAGAAAATAGAGAACCAAAAAAAACTACTAGAAATAAAGTCTAAAATTTCTCAAATCTTTACCGACCACCCAAGATTAAAACACGCACTTTAAAACGCTAACAATCCTTCGAGACGGCGATCTTCGATCACCTCCTCAGGATGAGGCTATATTCGCGATATTCCCCTCACCCTGAGGCGTCACGCAGTGACGGGACTCGAAGGGTCCTCGCAATATGTGCCTACACCTTAACTCTCCACCTTAGCTCTCCAGCGCGAAATCCGTGTTCATGACGGGTAGGCTACGCACGCGTTTGCCTGTGGCGTTATAGATCGCGGACGTCAGAGCGGGCGTTATGGGCGGGGTTCCAGGTTCTCCGGCGCCGCCGAGGCGCGCGTCACTTGTGATGATTTCAACGTCAATGGCTGGGGCATTGTCCATACGGATCATTTGGTAGTCATGGAAATTACTTTGCATAACTGCGCCGTCTTCAATGCTGATCTCGCCGTAAAGCGCCGCCGTTAGGCCGTAGATAATGCCGCTCTGCATTTGGGCTTTGAACCCGTCTGGATTTACGGCCATGCCCGCATCGGCCGCGCAGGCCACATGCAAGACGCGCGGCTCTGGGCCGTTCATATCCACGGTAACGACTTCGGCGACGATCGTCATAAAGCTTTCCACCAATGCAATACCCTGTGCCTGCCCCGCCGGAAGAGCTTTGCCCCATCCGGCCAGCTTAGCCGCCGTATTGAGAACTTTCAGGTGACGCGGCTTGCCCTTAAGGAGCGCGCGGCGATATTCGAGACCGTCCATACCCGCATTTTCCGCCAGCTCATCAATTAAGCTTTCCGTGAAGAAACCATGCTGTGTGTGATCCACAGAGCGCCACGGCCCAAGGCGCACATGCACAGGGCTTTCGACATACTCCATAAGTTGATTAGGCACATTATAAGGAATTTGGCTCGCCTCGACCGGGTCGAGCTTATGCACCGCAACGCTATGCCAGCCTGTAGGCATGCCGTTTTCGTCCAGCGCCACTTTCATGCGCGCCGCAACTGAGGGACGGTAGCGATCTTGCTGCGTTGTTTCTTCGCGTGACCAAATTAGCTTGATAGGCACGCTCGCTTTTACCGAGAGATCAACGACCTGATTCGTAAAGTCCACTTCTGAACGACGGCCAAACCCACCGCCCATAAAGGCCGTGTGAAGCGTTACATTTTCAGGATCCATATTCAAATGCTTGGCAGTAGCTTCACGTGTCCCAAGCGGGTTTTGCGTCCCAGCCCAAAGATCACATTTACCATCGCGTACCCACGCCGTCGCGTTCATGGGCTCCATGCACGCATGGGCCAGATATGGCACTTGGTAGTTGGCCTCGAACACAGTGCTAGAAGCAACCAAAGCTTTGTCCATGTTTCCGGCTTTGTGCAGCGTCTTGCGTTTGCCATTATCTAGCGCCTCTTCATATTGCGCAAAAATCGCTGCTTGGTCCATAAAGCTAGAATCAGATTCAGTCCAAGAGACTTCGATTGTATCCAACGCTTGTTTGGCCTGCCAATAACTATCCGCAACTACGCCGACATAATCGCCCATGTCATAGACGCCGGAAACGCCGGGCATTCTTTCGGCTTCGGCTGTGTACATCGCATAAATCGACTGTCCGTGAACAGGCGCAGCCATAACGGTGGCATATTTCATGCCTTCAATCTTTGCGTCGATACCGAACATCGCAGTGCCGTCGACTTTTTGCGGAATGTCTACGCGCGGCAGAGACGTCCCAAGGAGTTTATACTCGCTGCGGTCTTTTAGCTTGGGCTGAATATTGGGTTTATAGGTCGAAGCTAGCTCAGCAAAGTCACCAAACGGCGCGGATTCCCCGCTCTTATCGTGATAGATATAGCTCTTCTCAGCGCGCAGTTCGCCTTCGGGCACGTCCCATGTTTTCGATGCCGCCTTAATCAAAAGTTCTCTCGCCGCTGCGCCCGCCGTAAGCATCGCGCCCGTGCCCGTGAAACGCACAGATGTAGACCCGCCCGTAATTTGCATATTCATGCCTTTACTCATGGCAAGAAACGCCCCGTTTAGGGTGTCATAGACCATGCCAGGCACATCAGCGCCGCCCGCAATATACTCACGTATCAAAGGGTAGTTGGCGTAATCTTTCTCGGCGGGGGCTTCCATGACTTCCATGGCGTCCCAATCGGCTTCCATTTCTTCCGCCAGCATAGCCGACAGCGCCGTGTGAATACCCTGCCCCATTTCGCCGTGCGGAATGATGGCTGTGACAGTGTTATCTGCGCCCACTTTTACCCATGCCGCCAAGAGGTTCTCGCCTTCGCCCGCAACATATTTTGCAAGTTTTCCTGTGCGGTCACCCGGGCGGATAGCCACGCCGACAATAAGCGCTCCGCCTGCAATTGCGCCCGCCGTAATAAAGCCTCTGCGGCTCCATTTCTTAGCGCCAGATTCGTTTGCGCGTTTCTCTTTTTTGGCGGCCTTTTTTTCTGCTTTTGACATATCGCTCATGATCTATGCCTCCTTCGCAGCGGTTTTAATCGCGGCTTTGATACGTGTGTACATCCCGCAGCGGCAGACATTTCCCGCCATAGCAACGTCGATATCTGCGTCTGTTGGGTTGGGTGTTTCCTTAAGCAGCGCCACAGCCGACATGACCTGACCGGATTGACAGTAGCCGCATTGCGGCACCTGATGTGCGATCCACGCTTTTTGCACAGCATGGAGCGTGCCGTCTTCTGCGGCGATGCCTTCGATTGTTGTGATCTCTTTACCTTCGGCATCCGCAATCGGCGTAACGCAAGAACGCACTGGCTCTCCGTCGATGTGAATGGTACAGGCACCGCAAAGCGCCGCGCCGCAGCCAAATTTCGTACCTGTCAGGCCAAGCTGCTCTCGTACCGCCCAAAGGATCGGCGTCTCTTCGTCCATATCCACTGTCTTGGATTGTCCATTTACATTAAGCTGAACCATAGCTGTGCCCTCCGCCGATTATTAAAAATAGATGTAGGGTGCTTTGCTCTAATATACCAGAGGCAGAATTGATTAGGCCCTATGCATGTGTATTACGCCATAGCCGCCTGAACATTCACCGCGATAAAAGCTGACAAATTCTGATAATAGGTTACATATGCCGTTATGAAATATACGGCTTCCCTTCTTGCGCTTACTTTTGTCCTTACCGCTTGCGGATCTCCCGAAAGTGACAGCGCTCCGCCTCTCTCCGCAAAAGCCCCCGTTGATCTGCGTGTAACCGCAGAACTCGAGACAGGGATTATGGCTAAGGCGATTACGGTTATGCCCAATGACGCTGCGCAATGGGTCTCGCAGGTCGTGATGATTGACGAAAATGGCGATCTATATCAAAGTGGCCTCGATGACCGAAAAGCGCGCCACGTCAAAGGTAAAGCCACTCATATCGCAGGTATTATGCGCCGGGGCGCAGCAGGACTTGTACTTAGCCTAACGCCCAGCGGTGGTTTCGGCGCCTATATAGAGAGCGATGACGAAGGCACACTCGCGCCCCTGCCGATTAGCGCGCCAGATATAAAACCCAAAGGGTTTTGCGTCTCTGCCTCTGCTCCAGAAGATAGCATCTATGTCCGCACAGAAGACGGCGCGCAGGCCATGTTGATTGACGTCACAGAAGATAATTCGGCAGTTTCTTTGTCACTTGGCGGAGACCCTCTTGAAGCGTGCCCCAACATTAGCACTTTGTTTGCCTATGAAGGCGACAGCTACGCTCTGCCTCCGCGCCTTGTGGATGGGCGCGGCGTAAGTATAACTGAAGGCATCACTATTGCGGGCGCGAGCGCGCTTAGCGGGATTTATGTGACAACGGATAATTTAGGCGCGACATATAGCAAAGGCGCGGTTTTAGCCGCAGACGCCAATGCAAAGCGCCTTGTGATTATATCGTTGGAATTTGCGAATAGAACGCTGGCTGCGCCTAGCCCTTAGGGCCTAATAAGCGCGCGATATTAAGGCATTTCGCCAAAGTGATAGCGCCGCGAGAAATACGAAAATCGACGAGAATTGATGCAAAAGCGACAGGTTAAGCGGAGCCACCATTAAGAGCGTCCAAATTCCCAAAATCACTTGCCAGAACACAAGCGCCGCCAGCACCCAAAAGGGACGAATTAATTGGCGTGAACGCTGCGTACCAATGGCCACGACGAATAGAAGCGCCAAAATCACATAGGCCAAAAAGCGGTGATTGAATTGTATCGCCGCGCTGTTCTCGAACATGTTTTTCCAAAATGGCGTCATCGCGCCATAACCGCCCGGCACAAAACCGCCGTCCATAGCCGGCCATGTATTATAGCTTTTGCCGGAATGCGTTCCGGCCACAAAAGCCCCAGCGATAATTTGGATATAGACGAGAGCTGCGAGCAATCCTGTGCGTTTTGACATATGCGCGCGGCCGGCATTATCGGGCCATTCTTCGCGCGCATCTCGCCATGACCAAAATAACGCCGCTAGTAAAACAAAGGCCAATCCCAAATGGGTAGCGAGGCGATATTGGCTGGTGAGAGAGGTGTGGGGGCTTTTGCTGTGGCGTGTTTTGGAACGTCGGACG
>JBMYWT010000054.1:0-12690 GCA_049607665.1 Maricaulaceae bacterium | reverse complement strand
AACGCCATCCCTAAATGCGCAGCAAGGCGGTATTGACTCACATCAACGCGGTCATCGGTTAGGCCGCTCGCGACCATCCACCAGCCCACGGCGCCTTGCAGGCCGATAAGAACAAGGATCCCCCAAAAACGCAAAGCACGCCCCGGCGGAAATTTGCGGCGGAAAAGAAAGATGAAAAACGGAAGCGCGTAAACAAGGCCGATAATACGCCCAAGCTGGCGGTGCGACCATTCCATGAAATAGATAAATTCAAAGCCCTTCAAATCCATATCAGGATGTTCGGCGCGAAACTCTGGGATTTGCTTATATTTCTCAAACTCGGCCATCCACGCTTCATGCGAGAGCGGCGGGAGCGCGCCGGTAATAGGCTTCCATTCTGTGATCGATAGGCCCGAATTGGTTAGGCGCGTGGCCCCGCCCAAAACAATCATCAGGACGACCAAAACAATCAGGATAAATAACCAAGGCCCCAAATAAGACCTCGCCCCTTTATCAATGGAAACATTACGTTCTGTCATGCGCGCATAGTAACAGAACAGGCGTTAACATACTACTGCGGCAAAGAGACGGTGATTTGGGGGAGAATGATGGTCGGAGTAACAGGATTCGAACCTGTGACCCCTAAGCCCCCAGCTTAGTGCGCTACCGGACTGCGCTATACTCCGATGCCATCACGGGCTGTATAACGCAGCGCGCAAAATGGGCAATCAAAAAGTCAGTCAATTATGAAAATCTTAGGCGCGCTATTGGCGGCGAATTTACGTCTTAAATTTATCCCAACGTCCGCGCAATTTTGTTAGGCGGCCCAGCGCGTCTTCAAGCGCGTCGCGGTCGATAGCGGGCACTTCGTCAATCGTGGCGACATGTTTGAAAATCGGCTCCGAGCGCCCCTTAGCACGTTTGGGCGCGGGCTCAGGTTTAGGCGCAGAAGGAGACGTTGGCTTCGCGGCGGGCGCATCCTCTTCGAGGATAATATCATCGGGCGTCATATCATAGACAGGCATATCATCGCCTGCCAAAGACCCGCCCGCATGGACATCGTCCTCGCGGACATATTCATAATCAGGCGCCGGGTTGGCTTTCGCCGCAGCAGGCGTTTTGCTTGGCGTCTCGGCCTCTACAATACGCGGCGGGATCAGAACGGTTTCTTCAACGGTTTTTGGCTGCGCCGCCTGTTCAATCGAACGGCCCAGATCAACAACGCTCGCAGCGCCTTTTTTACGGATGAGTTTTTGCACATCTTTTATCGGATGTTTTTCATCATGGAGAAGAATTTTAATCCCGCGCAGAAATTCAATATCTTCGGGGCGATAAAAGCGGCGTCCACCGCCACGTTTCATCGGCTTGATTTGTGGAAACTTTGATTCCCAAAAACGTAGCACATGCGGCTGCAAGCCAAGCTCATCACCAGCTTCGCTTATCGTTCTAAACGCACGTGTCGTTTTTGACGGCATAAATCTCCTCAGACGCGAAAATCGCTATCCTTTCAGCGCCCGAATCACAGACACCGTTACAGGATAGCCTATTTCTTTGAGAGCGCCGAATCGACACGTTCCCGTAGGACTTGTGACGATTTGAAAGACAGAACGCGGCGCGACGTAATCGGCACGGCTTCGCCCGTTTTAGGGTTGCGGCCCATACGTTCTTTTTTGTCTCTTAATGAAAAAGTCCCAAAGCCCGCAAGCTTGACCTGCTCCCCTTTGAGCAAAGCTTCCGAAATATGGTCGATAACCGCTTCTACAAGCTCAGCGCTTTCTGTTCGAGACAATCCGATTTCGCGGTAAACTGCCTCTGCGAGGTCTGCACGTGTTACGGTACCTGTACTCATGCGCCAAATCCTTTTGCATCCCCAAATTCGAACTCCTTAATGCAAAGTTAATCAGGAGAGCGCAAGTAAAAACGGTTAAAAAACAGCAGCTTTTGTCAATTTACAAACGAATGAGCGCCGCGCCCCATGTAAATCCGCCACCAAAGGCTTCGAGCATGACAAGTTGCCCTTTTTTAATACGTCCATCTGCGATTGCAGCCTGCAAAGCGAGCGGAACAGAGGCCGCAGAGGTGTTGGCATGCTCTGAAACCTTGGAAATGACCGAATTTGGATCAATCTTAAGGCGTTTGGCCACGCCGTCCAAAATACGCTGATTGGCTTGATGTGGAACGAACCAATCGATCTCAGAGACATCATATCCGGCGTTTTCCGCGCATTCTTTCATCGCCGCCGCAATATCGGTAACGGCATGGCGAAAGACCTGATTGCCGACCATACGCACATGGCCAACTGTGCCCGTCTTAGATGGCCCGCCATCGACATATAAAAGCTCTCTATGGCGGCCATCTGAACGGATCGTTACGTTTAAAACGCCGGGACCCTCATCATGGGGCTTCGCCTCATCGGGGAATTCCTCACGCCCCAGAACAACCGCCCCCGCTCCGTCGCCAAATAACACGCATGTTGTGCGGTCTTCCCAGTCCAAAAGGCGCGAAAACGTCTCAGAACCAATCACAAGCGCATTACGCGCTTCGCTAGTTTTCAAGAGCGCGTCAGCGAGCTTAACCCCATAGATAAAACCGCTACAGACGGCCTGTACATCAAACGCCGCGCCGTGATGAATGCCAAGACGTTCTTGCACGATCGTTGCGCTTGCAGGGAATGTGTAATCCGGCGTTGTTGTCGCCATGATAATCAAATCAATATCGTGCGCCGAGAGGCCCGCATTTTCAATCGCAGCCTTGGCGGCCGCTGTTGCCATATCAGACGTCGTTTCGTCATCGGCAGCTATGTGGCGCTGCCTAATGCCCGTGCGCTCTTGGATCCACTGATCCGTTGTCTCCACGGTTTTAGAAAGCTCATCATTCGTGACAATGCGCTCTGGGAGGTAATGCCCAATACCGCGAAAAACTGACCGAATATGACTCATGTAATAAACCCAATATTATCGTCTTCCGCATGGAGCGCTTCGAGGGAGACTTCGATTGTATCGAGAAAATCACTCTCAGCAAGGCCAATGGCCGTATTCACCGCATTGGCAAAACCAATCTCGTCTGTGCCGCCGTGGCTTTTAATCACAATCCCATTTAGCCCCAAAAACACGCCGCCGTTTGAATTACGCGGATCAATGCGTTTCTTTAGCCGCCGCAGCGCCGCCGCGTTTAAAAGCGCCGTAAACTTCGACCAAAGCGTGCCTGTCATAGCTTCAGAGAAATATGTTCCGATCAATTTGGCGGTGCCTTCCGCCGTCTTTAGCGCAATATTACCCGTAAAACCGCCTGTGACGATAACCTCGGCCCCGCCCATAGAAATGTCATAACCTTCGACATAACCAATATAATTCAGGCCTAGCTCACTCTCGGAGAGGCGCTCATGCGCAGCCTTGATGACGGCATTGCCTTTAAGCTCTTCTGTGCCGACATTCAAAAGCCCCACACGCGGCTTTTCCATTTTATAGAGCGCCCGATAATAGGCCTCGCCCAACACCGCAAATTCTGTAAGCTGCGCCGCGTCGCAATCAATGTTCGCGCCCATATCCAGCACAACATTCATGCCCGTCGGGCTCGGCCAGCGCGCGGCAATAGCGGGGCGCTGTACGCCCTTCATCATCCGCAGGATCAGCTTAGACATCGCCATGAGCGCGCCTGTATTGCCCGCCGAAACAACAAAACCCGCCTCACCTGTTTTCACGGACTGAATAGCGTTCCACATAGACGAGCCCTTCCCGCGCCGCAGCGCCTGTGAGGGCTTGGCGTCCATCGCAATTGAGAGTTCTGTGTGGCGAATTTCGGAACGTTCCGCCGTCAGCGGAGCTTTGGCCAATAACGGAGCGAGCGCGGCCTCATCCCCATGCAGGATAAAGCGCGCTTTGCGGCCCTTGCCCATTTTCTTTAGGAAATGCTCGACGCCATTGATAACAATGTCAGGCGCATCATCGCCTCCCATGGCATCAACAGATATGATTAGGCCTTCAAGCATGGCAATCCTTAGCGTTAGTGCCGTTGATATAGCCTAGGCCCGATGGAAACACTAGGTGGAAACACGAGCTTGATGGCGGGATTATTTAGGAAGGCAATTCCGGGAAATCAAACTGTGTCATTGCCAAATCGCCCAAGGGTTTACCCTCAAGCCCCGCGTGGAAATCCCGCAGATATTGCGCCATTGGCGCTACAAAGTGGCGTGGTTCAGCGTCTTTTAACAGGCCCGCCGTTAAAACCGCTTCGACCTCGCCGATCTTATTTTCGCCCGTCAACGCCTCTGTGTAAGATTTCAGCCGCGCGTAAAACAATCCGATCATTGGCTTAATACGGTGCGTAATGCTCGAATCAGTTAGGCCTTCTTCGCGAAGTGCGACATCAAAATCCTCGCGCATCACCTCATATAGCTCCTGCGAGAGAAGTTCCCCCTGCTCGCCATGCGTTCGCGCAGCGGCCATAACCGGGGCTAGATGCAGCGTAAGCATATCAATTCGGCCATCATAGCTATCTGGCGCGCGTCCATCGCCATAAAAGGCAGCATTTCGCGATTGATCCATCAATTTACTGTAAATTCGCGCCGCATCGCGCCGTGCCGGATTTTCTCGGCCTAAAAGTTTTGATAACCACCCCATTTGCGGCTCCATTAAATTATAGACAGTGACTTGCCCTCTTGCGCTGCTTTGGCTAGTGAATTATCCAAGCCAGCGCAAGCTGAACCTAAGCAAAAGGCCAATATGACACTCCGTTTCTCTCAGATCGCAGCAATGTCGCTCTCAGCATTCCTCCTAACGGCCTGTAATCCGATTTTGCGGACACATGGCTATATCGCTACTGCCGACGCCAAGCCGCAAGCCATCGAAGCCGGAAGCGACACCAAAGCCTCTGTTTTGGCCAGCCTTGGCAACCCATCAGTCAAAGGTACATTTGACGAAGAGGTCGAAGGCGACACATGGTATTACATGAACAGTGTTCGCCAGCGCTTTGCTTATCTGCGCCCGCTTGTCGAAGAGCGCTCAATTACCGCCATTTCCTTTAACGCAGACGGACAAGTCGAAAAAGTTGCGGAATATGGTATTGAAGATGGTCAATATGTGAACTATGTTGACCGCAAAACACCAACACGCGGACGAGAACTTTCTGTTCTTGAACAAATATTTGGCTCCATTGGACGTCTACCGACGGACCGTATTGGTGGCGGCCAAGACAACATTCCGGGGGGAGGAGGTGGACCTGGCGGCGGGCGTTAAGCTAGCTAGTCACTCCATCTCAAAAAACCCAGCCAAGGCCCTTCCGTCTTAGCTGGGTTTTTCTTTGGGTAATGCTTTAAAGTTGATCTTTGCAAAGCTACGTCTCGGCATTCGCGCCCCGGCGAGCTATCATAAGTAGCGGCTCGATAGCTTGGCAAAGATCAGATCATAGATAAGCAAAACAATACGGCTCTGTGCGTGATCAAGATCACGCGGCGTGTCGTTTTATGTTTTCAATCGCAAACTTTACGCAAGTTCACGTTTAACAAAGCGGCCTTTGTAAATTACTGTGTATACAAACGCCTCCGCCAGCCCACATGCAAACAAAGGCGATAATTTACAAAGGCCAACTATTACATAGACGGCAAAGAAAATATCCGCCGTGATAAATATCACATGTTTTGAGAATTAGATATTTTCACCCATTTTTCTAACAATTCATGCAATGAAATATTTCCAATACTTTCTTCATCTATACGGAGAGAACAAACATCTCTTAATTCAGGGTACATTTCAGTTACATCAATAAATTTCGTCTCTTCATCCAGCCAAAGTTCTAGAAAGTATTGAGTTCGGTCTTTTACTATTCGAAATTTTTCTTTTTTATGTTTCACCTCAACACTGAAATCACCAAAGGATTTTGCCGTGAAAACAATCGTACAAATTTGAATTTCACGTATACCTACAGCATCGCAAATTTTTGTAATTTCATTTTTTATATCTTCTTCAGAGTTCATAATTATTTTCTTATACTACAGCAGAGATCATCGGAAAAAGCTCAGTGCGTTATTACTCGCGATGTTTTCTTATGACCGTAATTAATGAAGACCACATCTCATAGGCATAAGTTCGGCGGCGTTTAAACCAAAGGCGTTTGCCGAATTTATGATGCTTTAAAATACCTTCGCGCAGAACATCCGTATCTACAAAAGCCCACTCGCCTGCGACGCTCCACGGGTAGAGATTAAAGCGCATAAACGGATAGACTTCGTTCCAATAGATCGCCTCGATTTCAGTGAGGTTATAGCTGCTTTCGGCGCAAGTTTTGGCGGTGTGTTCAAGATGCAGGGCCTCCACATCCGTATCGAGCCATAGATAATGCAGCGCGTCCCATATCGGCAGGCGGCCCTCTATATCCTGCTCAGGCGGGCGCATTAGAAATGCGAATAGCCACGGCGCGGGACGTCAATCACCGATCCATCCGCCGCGAAGAGCGCTACCCTTTGCCCGTTTTCGCCTTGTCCACTTTCGCCTTGTCCACTTTCACACTGGCCAATGCGCGAGAGCGGCAAGCCCAATGTTTCGCCTAAAGCCTTCAACTCTGCGCGCTTAGCAGCAGGCGCCGTGAACACCAGCTCATAATCATCGCCCGCCGTGAGGAGTTCGAGCCGCGCGGCGCGGGGATCATCTTGCCCTGCCATCCAAACTTCTCCCGCCTTTGAAAACGGCACAGTGCTTAAATCAATCGTCATGCCAACACCGCTGGCTTTGGCAATATGGCCTACGTCAGCGAGCAATCCGTCGGAGACATCCGCACTCGCGCTCGCAATATCGCGCAAGGCTTGCCCTAGCGCGAGGCGCGGCTGCGGGCGCAAATACGCCTCCTCCCATGCCCAAATCGCCTCCCCGCTTGGCGGTGGATCAATCTTTTGACTGAGTACATGTTTTAAGCCCATTGCGCTCTCGCCAATCACGCCGCTCACCCAGATGTCATCACCAATTTGCGCGCCGCTGCGGCGGATCATTTTCCCGTGCGGAACGCTTCCGATCAGCGTCGCCGTCACCACCATCGGCCCGCCAATGCGTACCGTATCGCCGCCAAACAACCTAAGCGGCGCGAAGGTTTCCTGCACGGCCGACAGGCCAAGTGCAAAGCCGCGCATGGCGGCCTCTGTCATATCCTTGGGGAGCGCGAGCGAGAGTAAATATCCTATGGGCACAGCGCCTTTGGCGGCCAGATCAGACAAGTTCGTGCGCAAGAGACGCTCGGCGATATCCGCCCCGCGAAACCCCATCGGCACGTGAACACCTTCAACAAGTGTGTCTTTGGTGATAACCAAATCCATCCCCGCCGCAGGTGTGAACAGCGCCGCGTCATCCAAAAGGCCTAGCCCTTCAGGGCCCGCCAACGGAGCAAGGTAATCCGCAATGAAATCAAATTCCGTCATATAGATGACGATAAAGCGTTAGGCCTGTCCGACAAGTCCAAATTCCGCCGCGCGTACTTTGCGGGCGAGCTTATCCAGCGCGCCATTGACAAAGCCCGGCTCAGAGCCCTCAAAAAAATCCGCCGCAATCGACACATATTCATCAATCACCACAAGGGCGGGTACGTCAGGGCGCTGCATGATCTCAAAGCTGGCGGCGCGCATGATCGCACGCAACGTTATATCAAGGCGCTTAAGCGACCATTTCTTTGATAGATGCTCCGCGATCGCCGCATCGACTTCGGTTTGTTTGGACACAACACCGAGGACAAGCTCTTCGAAAAACGCTTCATCAGCTTCGATCTTGCCATCTTCTTCGGCGTGGCCAAAATGGTCTTCGCGAAATTCGCGCACGACTTTTTTATCCAGCTCTCCCGACAAATCCATCGAATAGAGCGCCTGCACGGCCGCAAGGCGCGCGGCGCGGCGAAGAATACTTTGCTGTGTGGGTTTAACGTCGGTCACGATTTTGCGCTAAGCTCGCTACGGATTTTAATCATTTTAAGAACCGCATTGGCCGCAAAACCGCCTTTGTCTTTTTCGCTCATTTTCGCGCGCGCCCAGGCTTGGTCCTCGTTTTCAACCGTAATGATACCATTGCCCACCGCAAGCTGATGATCGACCGCGAGATCCATAAGCGCCCGCGCGCTTTCCTCGCAGACATAATCATAATGCGTTGTCTCGCCGCGAATAACACAGCCCAGCGCGACATAGCCATCAAATCCCGCCTCCGCCGCATGTGCATATGAAATGACGTGAGGTATTTCGAGCGCGCCCGGCACTGTGACTTTAGTGATTTCCGCGCCGCCCTTTTGCAGCGCGTCAAGCGCGCCCTCAAGGAGCGCATCCGAAATGCCTTCGTAATAACGGGCTTCGATAACGAGAATTTTCATGACTAACCTCTTCCGCCGTTAACCAGCGGCGTGATGCCCGCCAGTTCAAGATCATAGGCTTCGAGGCCGATAAGCTTGGGCATTGTATTCGTAATCAGGCGCATATTTTTCACGCCTTGATCGACCAAGATTTGCGCGCCAACGCCATATTCGCGCACATTTTGCTCTTTGCGATCAATGACGGTTTTATGTGCGCCGAGACGTTCGAGCAGCGTATCAATCGAGCCTTCGCGGATCAGCACTAAAACGCCGTGCCCGTCATAGGCGGCGAGCTGTTTCATCGCGTCCCAGATCAAGCCAGAACGCGGGCTTTCTTCGGATAGGATATCACCCGCGAAATCAATTTTATGGACGCGGACAAGGCTCTCTTTGCCGTCCTCTGGCGCGCCTTTCGACAGCGCGACATGTTCCAGTCCGTCGAGGAAATTACGGTAGACATGGATTTTAAACTCATCGCCATTTTGCGAGGTAAAATCACTGCTCGCGATATGTTTGACGAAATGATCCTTGCGCATACGGTACGCGACCAAATCTTCGATTGTACCGATCTTCATACCGTGGAATTGCGCGAATTTTACAAGATCATCAAGGCGCGCCATCGTGCCGTCATCATTCATGATCTCGCAAATAACCGCCGACGGATTAAGGCCCGCCATGCGCGAAATATCGACAGAGGCTTCGGTGTGGCCCGTGCGGACTAAGACGCCGCCGTCTTTGGCGATGATCGGGAACATATGACCGGGCGATACTATATCGTGGTCGCGGCTCTCTGGGTCAATCGCGGTTTGGATTGTGTGCGAGCGGTCACCTGCGCTAATGCCTGTGGTCACGCCTTCGCGCGCCTCGATAGATTGCGTAAACGCCGTTTCAAAACGCGAGCGATTATCGGCGGACATATTAGAGAGGCCTAGCGTTTCAGCCTTAGCGTTTTCAATCGCGAGACAAATGAGGCCGCGTCCGAACTTGGCCATAAAATTAATCGCGTCAGGCGTGGCGAATTGCGCAGGGATAATAAGGTCGCCCTCGTTTTCGCGGTCTTCGGCGTCAACAAGGATATACATACGGCCATTTCGGGCATCATCGATGATCTCTTCGGGCGTCGCCAGATTATAGACCGATTGAGAAGTGGCTTCGTTCAGCTTTGTCACAATTTACTTTCTAAACCCTATTGGGGCTTCATATGCGCAAGATACCGCGCCACATAGCGCGCGATGAGATCGATTTCTAGGTTTACTTTGTCTCCGACTGCAAGTTTTCCCAAAGTTGTGACCTCTGATGTATGCGGGATGATATTTACTTCAAATTCTTGCGCCTCAACATCATTCACCGTCAGGGAGACTCCGTCGATCGTGATCGAGCCTTTTGGGGCAATCCCAAAGGCTATATCGGCGGGCGCCGCGAACCGTAGCGTCAGTGACCCTGCCACGGGCGTGCGCGAGACCAATGTCCCGACGCCGTCCACATGGCCCGTCACGAGATGCCCGCCCAATTCATCTTTGGCCGTCAGGGCGCGTTCGAGATTTATCGCGCGTCCCTGCTCCCAATCGCCCATTGTCGTTTTAGATAGGCTCTCATCAGAGACCTCAACGGCGAACCAGCCGCGTCCGTCTTTGTTGGCGCGCTCGATCACCGTCATACACGCGCCGCTCATGGAGATAGACGCGCCGATATCAATGCCGTCTGCGTCAAAACCGGAAAGCACCTCCATGCGCGTATCGCCCCACTCTCCGCCCGTATCGCGCGTGATAGCCGCAATCGTGCCGACGTCTGTGATGATGCCTGTAAACATAGACCTGCCTATTTAACCTGTGCGCTCAAAGCGCTCATATGTGTCATCGCCCAAGATTTGGAAGTCTACGCGCGACCAGCGCCGCACATCGCCCAAAACCTCTAGCCCCAAATCACCAATGCCGTTTCGGCCGTCACCGCCCAGTATAATCGGGGCGCGAAACCATTCTATGACGTCGATCATACCGCGCGCGATAAAACTCGCCGCCAGCGTCCCGCCGCCCTCGACCAGTAAACTTTCTATGCCGCGATTACGCAGCACGTCCATCGCTTGGGCGATATCGAGACCCGTTTCAACATTTGGAATGGGCAATAAAAAGACGCCAAGCTTGGCTAGCGCATGGGCATTCGTATCGACATCATTGCCGCAGAATAAAAGCACAGGAATATCCCGCGCGGTTAGGGCTAAATTGGACTGAGGCGATAGGCGCGCGCTGCTATCAAAAATCACGCGCTGCGGATCGGGCTGTCCGGCGATGCGCGTTGTTAGCTGCGGGTTATCTAAATGTGCCGTGTTTGCGCCCACAGCAATGGCGTCATGGCGTGCGCGGAGCCGCCGCCCCTGGGCGCGTGACATCTCGCCTGTGATCCATTCTGACGCGCCATTGGCCAATGCAATTTTACCGTCCAGTGACGTCGCAAGTTTAAGGGTGATGCGCGGGCGGCGCAGACGCGGCTCACTCATCGGAGTTTTTTGGCGGCATTGCCTCGCCGTCATTCGCGGCCCCGTCATTCGCAGGCATGTCTTCGGCGAGTTTTTCTTCTTCGATAAAGGCTTCGAAATCTTGCGTCGCGCGGAAGTCTTTATAGACCGAGGCATAGCGCACATAACCGACGCTATCGAGGCCCGACAGGCCTTCCATCACAAGGGCGCCGATATCATCGGAGGTGATATCGCTATTACCCGCGCTCTCAAGTTGGCGGACAACGCCGCTAATCATTTGTTCGATTTGCTCAGGCTCCACAGGACGTTTTTGCAGCGCAATCAACACAGAGCGCGCGAGCTTGTCCCGGTCAAAGGGCGTGCGGCGGCCGTTCTTTTTGATGACTGTGAGTTCACGCAGCTGGACCCGTTCAAAGGTCGTAAACCGCCCTCCACAAGAGCCGCAAAGGCGGCGGCGGCGCACAGCATTACCATCTTCGGCCTGACGGCTATCTTTGACTTGCGTGTCTTCACTACTGCAAAATGGGCATCTCATAGACGCGCCATAGCACGTAAGCCCCGCCGCGCAAATAAAGCTTTATAAACCGCATATGAAAAAGGGCGCCCGAAAGCGCCCTTAAAATCATCAAACAAACAAACAGCGTCTTAGAACTTGCGCTGATAGCCCAGCGATAGAGCTGGGCGATAATCGTCACCCATATCATATGCAGTCAAGTCAGCACGAATAGAATCGACGGGTGATAGTTTTTTTTCTGCGCCAACCCCAACGGCTAAACCCTCTACAGACGTTGAAAGCATAGCTCGGTCATCTATATCAATGGTGATCTTACTACCGTCTTTAGCGTTTTGTTCCTGCTGGACTTTGAATTCTTTAATTTCTTGTTCTGTAGCTGTACGGCTTACACGGGTATTATGATATCCGATACGGCCAATAAGGTTTACATCTTTCGAAATTTCGGCACGCGCTACCGCAAAACCAGCATAACTACGCTTGTATTTTTCTAAACGTTTAGATTCATTACGAATATCTTGTTTGATTTCATCATCTGTAAATTTTTTCCCAATCAAACCAAGCGACCCTTCAGCTTCCGCGCCCCAAAAACTGTCAGATTGATACCCTAATCGCGATTGAACTCCGCCAAATGTTTTGCCTGCATCATAATTCACCCCCCCAATTTCACCATAAACATAAGATTGTTTACGCGACATGTAAGACTGTCTTAAACCATAACCACCATAGGCATTACGATTGCTCTGATAATTCACAGATGGCCCCATATGACCCGCAATCACATTTGTTGGCGAACATGGTCGCGTAGGCACGGCACATGATACGGGGGGCGTAACCGCACATGGTGCGGGTATTGGCGCGGGCACGATGCACGGTGCAGGACGCGGTTTTGTACAAGATGTTGAAATCGACTTTGGTGCACAGCCGTTACCCATCATTGTGTGAAATTGGTTGCCCATTTGGTTTTGATAGTGCCCCCCTATCTGACCATTTGCTTGGTATTGTCCACCCATATTATATTGCGGTGCATTATAGGCGTTTCCGCCATTTTGATATCCAGTATTTGAACAAGCCGACAGGATTATTCCTGTTGTTATAATAAGTTGTTTCTTCATTTTAAGTCTCCCCACTTATTTGAAGAAAACCTAAACAGGAAAGTTTAATATCGATGCAACTTAACCCCCTCTTTTAGTTAAAACGATGAGTAAGGTTAATAAACATTTAGCGGGACTGAGATGCTTTACTAATACTTTTTTAGAAAGCCCGCATAACAAAAAGGGGCACCGAAGCGCCCCAAATTTCTTATCGTATAAAAGTTGTTTTAAAACTTACGCTGATATCCGAGTGAAAGAGCCGTATTGTATTTATTACCCATGTCATATCCCGTCACATCAGCACGGATAACATTATTTTG
>JBMYWT010000053.1:0-19078 GCA_049607665.1 Maricaulaceae bacterium | reverse complement strand
CTAAAATACGTAATCTACCATGTGGGTGACAATGTAATGAAATCTAAAAAATATTTCGGAACTGATGGTGTTCGCGGGCAAGCTAATATCGGAAAAATGACGCCGGATAACATCATGCGCCTTGGTATGGCAGCTGGTAAGCACTTTATGAAATCGTCCCCGGGGCGACAAAGCGTTGTTATTGGAAAAGATACGCGCCTTTCAGGCTATATGGTTGAAAGTGCTTTGACGGCTGGTTTTATTTCTGTGGGAATGGACGTTAATCTCTTTGGTCCTTTACCTACGTCTGGTGTGTCGTTGATGACACGCACTATGCGGGCTGATCTAGGCGTGATGATAACGGCTTCACATAATCAATTTTTTGATAATGGGTTTAAGTTTTTTGGCCCAGACGGACGAAAGTTGAGCGATGAAACCGAGCATGCAATTGAAGATATTTCACATGAAAAATGGAAAAAAGGTTTAGCCTCGAAAGGGGAGTTAGGGCGCGCCAAACGGTTCGAAGATGTTCAGGCGCGCTATATTGAAATTGTGAAAGCCACTTTTCCAAAAAACATGCGCTTGACGGGGCTCAAGATTGTCGTCGATTGCGCGAATGGCGCAGCCTATCAAACGGCGCCTAAAACTCTATGGGAACTTGGCGCGGATGAAGTTATTCCGATTGGCATTTCTCCAAATGGGACAAATATCAACCTCGATTGCGGTTCTACGCAAACGGACCTTATGTCTAAAACTGTTCTCGAAACGGGTGCAGATTTAGGGATCGCGCTTGATGGCGATGCTGATCGTCTTATCATGTGTGATGAAAAAGGAACGATTATTGATGGTGATCAACTTTTAGGTCTTATCGGCACAGGGTGGTCAAAAAGCGGACTGTTAACACAACCGGGTATTGTCGCTACGGTCATGTCAAATTTGGGCCTAGAGCGTTATATGCAATCGCATAAGCTTGATCTCGTGCGCACTGATGTCGGTGACCGTCATGTTGCCGCGAAAATGCGCGCGGATAAATATAATATTGGTGGTGAACAATCTGGCCATATGCTTATGACGGACTTTGCCCCAACAGGAGACGGCACCATTGCCGCCCTGCAAGTGCTGGCTGAAATCATTCGCCAAGACCGTCCTGCCAGTGAAGTTCTCACCGTATTTGATCCAGTACCGCAGCTTCTGAAAAATGTGAAATATAGCGGGCAGTCACCCATGCAAGACGCGTTGCTTCTCTCTGCGATTGAAGATGCCAAAGTCGAACTGGGTAACTCAGGCCGCGTTCTTGTACGGGCGTCCGGAACAGAGCCAGTTATTCGCGTTATGGCTGAAGGCGACGACGCCGCGAAAGTAGATAAAATCACGGATGATATTGTCTCTGTAATTCGTCAACTTGCTGCATAAATCTCGTCTAAGGCGAATTTAATCGTGCCTTATCCATTTTACGCGCTTTTCAACGCGCTGAGTTCCTTGTAAGCCCTGAAGACGTAAAGGCGTGTTTTGCATGCGCTCTGGGGATGGTGAGGACAGTTCGCCTTGAATGTAGATGATAATATAATCCAAATTATCGTTTTGGCGGGCTCTGTCCTATTGGCCGTTGTATCTTTTATATTTGCCCTGCGTGCTCATAGCCAAGGTGAACGTAATGACGGATGGAAAGAACGTTGTTCCGAACTAGACCAAAAACTCGCATCGATTGATAGCGTATTTGGTTCATATCCCGGCTTGATTATGGTGTGGGACGAGGTCGTGCCTGATCCTGCATTGGGGTGGGGCGAACCTCGCATGTATGGCTCTCCTGCCGCGCTTGCCTCAGTTGGGCGCTTTGCGGATCAAGGCGGTAGCAAGAGTTTTACCACGCGCATTTTAGATGGCTTGGCCGATCTTGATACAATTGGCGAAGAAGATATGTCGCTGACTCTGCGCGCTAACCTCGCGGCTTTGCGTAAGTCAGGAACGCCTTTTTCCGTATCTGTTGTCCTGCCCGGCGGCAATGTAATCGAGGCCGATGGCCGCCCTGCAGGGCGTCAAGTTGTGCTCTGGCTTGAAGATGCCTCTATTCGCGGTGAAGATGAGCGCACAGCCATAAACCGATTTGAAACACACCGCGAAACGGCAGCCGAAGATCCTGTGGCTTTTGTTGAAATGATGAGCCGCGCGCCGTTTCCTTTGTGGCGCATTTCTGGGACGGGGCGCCTAACATGGGTAAATGAAGCTTATGCGAAAGCGGTTGGCTGTGAAGATTTCGGGCCTGTTATCGCGGATCAAATTTTCCTCGACGCGGCAGCCGCAGAACAAGCTAAAACGGCTCTGCGCTCTGGCGTACGGGTCGAAGATAACCGCCCCATTGTGATCGATGGGGATCGTAAATCGATGAACATCACGGTTTTCCCTGTGTCTGGCGGCGCGGCGGGTATTGCCATGGATGCATCAGAAGCCGATCAATTGCGAGGCGCTCTCAAGCGTCACGTGCAATCTCATGATGAATTGCTAAATACAATGGACGAAGCCATTGTTATCTTTAGCGCTGATAAGCGTATGTCATTTCATAATAATGCTTTTGCAAATATGTTTAAACTCGGCGCTGATTGGTTCTCGGGAAGACCAGGGCATTCAGAATGGCTTGACCATGTTCGAGAAAAAAGCCTCCTGCCGGAACAGGCCGATTTCGCTGAATGGAAATCACATGAGCTGTCTCTCTACACGGATTGGCCGGATGAAATGCCGCCAGAGCTTTGGGCACTGCCGGATGGCACGACGTTGAGGTTAGCCCGTTTGCGTGACCCAAGCGGCGGGATATCACTTCTCTTTAGTGACATGACCCAAACAATTACCCTCCAAAGCCAACTTGGCACACTCAACAAGGTGCAAAAAACGACGCTAGATAAATTGAGCGAAGGGATTGCTGTGTTTGGTACAGATGGCCGGATGAAAATTTCTAATTCAGCATTTGCAAAATTATGGAATTTAAACGCGGACAAACTCAATGAAGGCCCGCGCTTTAGCGCTGTCGCCGAAGCCTGTCTGCCGCTTTATCACGACCGTGCTTTTTGGGCAGAAATGCAGGCCCGCGCCACAGATCCTAATCCTGATGTGCGCCGACATGTCGATGGAGAAATACAGCGCGCTGACGACAAAGTGCTAACGTGGCTTTCCCGTCCCCTACCCGATGGCGCGACATTGATTGCATGGGATGATGTCACGCGGGCGCGACAAGCCGAAGACGCTTTGATCGAGCGCGCCGAAGCCCTTGAACAAGCCGATCGTTTGAAATCCGAATTTGTTGGTCACGTAAGCTATCAATTACGGACGCCTCTAACGACGATTTCTGGCTATGCAGACCTTCTTCAAAGTAACGCCGCAGGCGAGTTGAATGACAAACAAAGCGAATATGTTTTTGCTGTTCAAAGCGCTTCAGAAGACCTCGCAAAAACCATTGATGATATTTTAGATATTGCCGCGATTGAAGCCAATGTGCTGGACTTAGAACTTGGCGATGTGGACATATATGGACTGCTTTATAATTCACTGGATTACGTGGCGACCAAAGCTGAAGATACAAAAATTGGACTCACGCTTGAGTGCCCAGAGGATATTGGCGTGATTCGCGCGGATGAAACGCGGATAAAACAAATCGTTTACAATCTTATGTCTAATGCTTTGCGGTTTACGAAACCCGGCGGGAAAATTGTTCTCTCAGCTAGCCGCGCCGAAGGCGGCGTAACATTATCGGTTAAAGATGACGGCGTAGGCATCCCGTCAGAACGTCAGCCGCAAGTTTTCGAGAGCTTTAAATCCTCACGCGGCGGAACAGGTCTTGGACTTGCCCTTGTGCAGCGTTTCGTCGAGGCGCATGGCGGCTGGGTTGAATTGGAATCCGAAGAAGGTGAGGGAACACTTGTTAGCTGTTACTTACCGCTTGAAGCCGTTGTCGATAGCGCCCATCCAGAGCTGGATTTATAAGCAAGCTTAAGGCCTAGGCATCAAATTGGGTCTGACAAAGCCGCGCGTAAAGCCCGCCCTTTTTGCGTGCCAGTGTTTTATGCGTCCCGCTTTCAACAATGCAGCCTTTGTCTAAAACATAAATGCAGTCGGCTTTGGTAACGGTTGAGAGACGGTGAGCAATAACAACGGTAGTCCGCCCAAATGAAAGTCGCTCAAGGGCGGCTTGAACTTTGGTTTCTGATTCTGTGTCGAGCGCCGATGTCGCTTCATCAAGTAATAAAATAGGCGCATCGCGCAAAATTGCACGGGCAATAGCAAGACGTTGACGTTGCCCGCCCGACAGGCTTCCGCCGTCTTCAGCAAGGACCGTGTCATAACCATATTCTAGCGTCATGATAAAATCATGGGCGTCTGCGGCTTTGGCGGCATCAACTATTTCTTCGCGGCTGGCTGTTTGATCACCAAATTTTATATTCGCAGCGACTGTGTCGTTAAACAAAGTGACGCCTTGGGACACGAGGGCCATGTGACTGCGTAGTGATGAAATGTCGATATCGCGTATGTCTCTTCCGTCAATATTAACCGATCCTTTGACTGTGTCATAAAGGCGAGGCATTAAGTTCATAACTGTGGATTTTCCGCCGCCAGATGGGCCAACCAAAGCAATGGTTTCGCCCGCAGCCGCTTTTAAGGAAAGGCCTGTTAACGCGGGTGTTCCGTCCTCATAATGAAAGTGGACGTCTTTAAATTCGATCTCGCCTTTGGGGGCTTCGATTGAGATAGCATTTTCAGAATTCGTGATTTTGGCATCCTCGTCCATAATCTCAAAAATCCGACTTGTTGATGCGAGGCCTTCTTGAACGACATTATTGAGAGTTCCGAGCGCGCGTATACGCGGGCTAAGCAAGAGGACACCAGTTAAAACGCCTCCAATATCTCCGGCCCCCGCGAGGTCGCTACTGACGAGGAAGACGCCGAAAATGACAACGCCGGCAATGGCAAGGCCGCCGAATACTTCAAGGATTGGATCGACACGGGCTTGCTCGGTTACAAGTTTAAGGTAAAGCCGCACGCGTTCATCAAAACTTTTGCCAAGACGTTGTGTTTCATGGGCCTCAAGACCGTAGGCTTTGACCATACGTGCGCCGCTAAAACTTTCTTTAAGCTCTGATGTGATTTGCCCGATATGACTTTGAACGTTTTTCGCATCTCCTCTCAGGCGTTTGGAAATTGCGATGATAGGCCATGCGGCGAGAGGGTAAACAAGTGCGACCATCAAGGTCAAATGCCAGCTTTGGAAAAGCATAAACCCAAGCGTGAAAACTATGGTTAATGTATCCTTAATTAGGTTCGATAGCGTGCGAATTAGGGCATTGGATATGACCGTAATGTCACTTGTGAATTTGGAAATCAGGTTCCCAATTGGTTCGCGAGTAAAGGCAGAAAAATCGGCACCATGGGCCGATTTAAACATCTGCTTTTGCATATCCCCGACGGTATTAAGCGCAATTGCATTTGCAATAATGCGCTGTGCGTAATTCGCAAGCCCAGAGATAAGGGTGATGCCAATCAGAACAGGTAATATAAGCGCCGCATATTTACGCGCATTCCCCAGAGCTCCCGCTTCAGTTTCAATGCTTTGTGCTTGCTCAATAATAAAATTGACTACGAGCGTATAGGACGCGGTCGCGAGCGCGAGCAAAGCCATGAAAAAAAAAGCCGCAAATAGGCGCTTTTTCTGTGGCCAGATATAATCTCGCCACAGGCGCTTTATTTGATCTCTGTCAGAGAGCGTACTAGCCAATGATGCCGTCTTTATCTGGATCAATCAGCTCATGCGCGTGAAGGATGAAATAACGCATGTGCGCGTTGTCGACCGTGCGCTGCGCGGAGCTTTTCCATGCGGCGTGGGCTTGTTCAAAATTTGGGTAGGCTCCAACAAAATCAACTTTCGTCAGGTCGATAAATTCTGTTTTCATTGGATCAATTAACTCTCCGCCAATCACAAGGTGAAGAAGTTGTTCAGGTTTACGGTCACTCATACGTGTCCCCATATAGGCAAAATCTTTTGCTGGCGTGTCGCTTTCATCAACGGCAGCCACCAGCCTTTCCAGCTCGTCTCTTATCAAAGGCATGAGCGTCGGGCCAGCACAAATAACGCCAAATGTGGAGGTGGATTCTTTGTCGTATCGCAGGGCCTTTCCGCGTAGGTCCGTAATTTGCGCCCCGGCTTCGGTAGCGATAAGTTCTGCGGCGGCTAGGTCCCAATCTGATTTGGGCGTAAAAGATACCGTCGCATCGACCTTGCCGCAGGCGACGCGGGCGATCCGGTAGGCCATTGAATTGATGATGCTGACATCCATATCAGGCCAACCCGAACGGCGAAACTTACGCGGATAGCCGATCATGCGGCAGCCTTTGATGGCGTTTTGTGCGGAGGGTTTTATCGGTTCGCCGTTTAGTTTCGCGCCGCCGCCTAGGGACGCTGTGAACATTTCATCGCGAAGTGGATTATACAGCGCCGCAACTACCGGACGGCCCTCTTCAATCACGGCCACGCAGATTGCAAAATTAGGTTTACGGTCAATAAAGGCGCGCGTGCCGTCTATCGGGTCGACGACGAATGTACGGGGACAGGCATGACGGGAATGATCGTCCTTGGTTTCCTCGGACAGCCAGCCATAGCCCGGACGGGCATCCATAAGCGTCTTGAGGAGGTAGTCATTTACGGCAATGTCGGCATCGGTGACGGGGTGATTGCCGCCCTTATCCCACACGGCTGCCTTATTGTCCGCATAGGCGTCTTTGGCGATTCGACCCGCTTCAAATGCCGCCTTGGTGATGAGGGCTAAGTCGTCCTCAAGCGGGCGGCAGATGTCTGCGCTAGGTTCCTGCAAGTGTCAGTCCTTCGACGCGGACAGTGGGCGCGACTGTGCTGCCGTCAAATTCCAAATCATTGGCGGGCGTAAGCGAGGCGAACATCTCTTTTAAATTACCCGCAATCGTCACTTCGCTGACGGGGTGGGTCATGACGCCGTTTTCGACATTAAAGCCCGCGACGCCGACGCTGTAATCGCCCGTATTGGCATTAAGTGACGGGCCGAACATTTCGGTGATCCAAAGACCAGAACCCATTTCCGCGCAAAGCTCGGCCGGACTTTGCGTGCCGGGCGAGAGGAAAGCGTTCGTTGTTGAAATTCCGGGCGCGCCCGCAATGCCGCGAACTGCGTGCCCGGTTGTGGTGAGATCGAGCTGCTTAGCGGCGCTTGTATTCAAGAGCCACGTTGTAAGCTTCCCGTCTTCAATTAGATTGCGCTTTACCCCTGCAACGCCTTCGCCGTCCCATGGCCGTGATCCATGCCCGCGCACCATATAAGGGTCATCTGTTATGGTTGTTCCAGCTTTGAAAATTTGCGTGCCCATGGCGTCTTTTAAAAATGACGTTCCGCGTGCGATTGCGGCTCCGTTAATTGCTCCCATAAAGGCCGAAATAAGAGATCCCGCGACGCGGCGTTCAAAAATAACAGGCAGAGAACCTGAGGCGAGTTGTTTTGCGCCAAGGCGGCGGATAACGCGCTCTCCTGCTGAGCGGCCAATTTCGGCTGGGGATTTAATATCGCCGAGCCACCGCGCGCCGTCATAATCATAATCGCGTTCCATTGCGCCGTTTTCGTCGCTTGCCAGCGCCATAGCGGAAATGCCGTGACGTGATGACCGCCATCCGCCGCCAAAGCCGTGAGAGGTTTTAAAATAAACTGCCGATGTTGACCAAGAGGCATTGCACCCTTCGGCTTGCGCCACGCTTTTAACGCCCAGTGTGGCGGCTTCCAGTTCTAGTGCGCGCGATTTTAATTTGGCCGGCGTCGTTGTTGACCCGTCAAATAGCTCAAGTCCATGATCTGAATTTGTTTGCAAAAGCTCGGTGGGAGCGAGGCCCATATAAGGATCTTCGGGGGCAAGGCGTGCCATCGCTACGGCGCGCTCGGCTAGCATATCAATCGACATGTCCGAGAGATCAGAACTGGACACAGAAGCCGAGCGCTGCCCGATCATGACGCGAAGGCCAATATCTTTGCCTTCGCTATTGTCTACATCCTCTAGTGCGCCTTCGCGTACCGCCACGGACAGCGAGCGTCCGTGCGTGGCAATCGCGTCAGCATTGTCCGCGCCGTAATGTTTGGCGCGGGTCAGAAGTGTGTCGAGCACAGCTTCCAAGTCTTCTGCGCGAATAGGCGTATCCGCCGCGATTGCCGAAGGTTTTCCCATATTAGCCGCCTACAAAGATTGCGTAGAACAAGGTATAAAGCAAAGTAATGCCGGTGCCGAGGAAGGTCAAAAGCGTCAAAACTGCGCCTAATGTACGTCCTTTACCAATCGCATCTTTCTGCGCCATGCCATGTGCGTGAGCGAGGCGTCCAATCAAGAAGGCACTACCAAAAATATGCAAAACAAGAGGGGCGACCGACATCCATGCCATCGCCATAAGGCCGATTAAAGCCATAGGCGTGGTTTCAATATAGTTTCCGTGAGCGCGAACCCGCGCGAGGAGAGCTGCATTGCCATCGTCACCAAGGCTAATTTTTTCAGACAAACGCACTTGACCAACACGGAACATAAGTATCGGCAGAATGATAAGATGTATGGCGGTATACAAGGCAACAATTTGAAATAGGGTCATGGACTCTTCCATTTATAATGAGTGGTTATTGTGGGGAGGCTATCATTTTACGCCGTTTAATCCAGCAGCTTTTTGTAAATAGGCTAAATGCGTTTCTGCGGGTTGTGCGCCTTGAACGGCGTAAGATTTATTGTAAATAAACGTCGGCACGCCTGATATACCCATCTCCCGAAAGACCAGCATTTCGGCTTGCGTTTCGGCCGTGTCGCGATCTGTTTCCAGCAGTTCTTTTGTCAGAGCGCTATCCAATCCAACGTCGTTTGCCAGCGCGCTTAAGACGTTGACACTGCCAACGTCTTGATGCTCTTCAAAGAAGGCTTTGAATAGGCGCTCGGCCATATCTGTCCCCAGACCTTGTCCGCCCGCCCAGCGCATTAAGCGGTGCGCGCGTAGCGTATTAGGCCGCATGGGGATGCCGCTGAAACGAAAATTTATCCCTGCGTCGGGGCCGGCCTCTTCTAGGTGCGCGCGCATAGCTTTCCATTTATTGCTTGGCGTGTCTCCAAATTTGGCTTTCATGTAATCGGCGTAGATGGTGCCGTCTTCGGGGATGTTGGAGTCCAACATATAAGGCCGCCAATTTAGCTTCACGGTTTGCCCCGTTTGTTCCGTGAAGTTCTTTGCGGCGTTTAGAAAATACCGCGCGCCGAGCCAACACCACGGGCATACAATATCTGAAACGATATCAACATTTAAAGGGGCTTCGCCGCTCATGATGTTTTCACATTATCTGCGGCTAGGTTTAAAAATTTCATCACGGCATCCATTTCACTTGCGCTCATACCCTTAGCAAGTTGTTCGTTAAAGTCCCGAAATTCATTCATCACCGTTTCGCGCATAACCCAACCAGCGTTGGTCAGAGAAACAGTTTTCGCCCGCCTATCGGATGTACCTTTATCGCGCTGCACAAGACCCGCCGTTTCCATACGGGTGACAAGGCCTGTGATCGCGGAGTTGTTCCGGCCAACGCCATCCGCAAGTTCAGTCAGTCGGCAATTATCATGATACCCAAGGTAGGTCAGAACTGCGGCCTGAGAACTGCTGATGTCCACCGTTCCGGCAAGGTGATTATCGGCCGCCTTGGTTAGGCGCGTATGCGCGCGGTCGAGCATGAAAAACAAGCGGCGGTCAACGGGACGAGCAATTGCCATAAGGTGATAATCTCCTACCTTCATATGGGGTGCTCTTTACTACGGACACGAAGTAAAGGGGTCAATGGCAGGGTTAAAATGGCGCGGATATTTGTTTCCACGCACAACGCAGATAATTAGCGCCCGCATAACAAAGGCCGCCTGACGGTATCAGGCGGCCTCGTTTTAAGTTTGGGTCTAACCGGGCGCAATGCCGGCTTCTTGATAGAAAGTTCAATACCCAATTTCGAGTTTACGAAAGGGCTGATCTAACAGCTTCGGGCAGACCCCTCAAAAAAGATAAACAAATCGACCTCCTTTCATGTGCGGCTGGACATCCAGCGGCTTTCCAATGAGACCAGTTTATCTAGAAACAAATCCTTGGCAATGCTCAAAATTTACAAAATTTTGAATGATTTTAAGGTTTTGCTAAAGGTGGGCCTCGATAATTCGCGCGGTCTTAAAATGCGTAATGCTTAGGCATCTGGAATGAAATCCAGCGCCACACCATTATTGCAATAGCGTAAACCCGTAGGATTTGGGCCGTCTTTGAACACATGTCCTTGATGCCCACCGCAACGCGAGCAGTGATATTCTGTGCGAGGCACGATAAGTTTGAAATCGCGTTTGGTTTCAATTCCGCCCTCGATATAATCATAAAAGCTTGGCCAGCCTGTACCGGATTCATATTTTTCCGCCGTCTTAAAGAGGGGCAAAGCACAGCCTGCGCACACAAATGTACCGGCCTCTTTGATATCGTTAAGCGGGCTGGTGAACGGCCGCTCTGTCCCTTCTTTGCGCAGAACTTGGAATTCCATCTCGGTTAAACGTTCTTGCCATTCGCGTTTTGATAAATTTGCCCATTCTGAATCGCTCATATTCATCTCCTTTGCACCTGCGGCGCGCATGCATGCCGTAAGGGCGAATGCGGCTGTGCCTAATCCTAGGGTTCTGCGTGTTAACATATCAATCTCCTATTGGCACTATATAGGGTGCATATCTCTCAAAGGCGAATAACGCGCCATCACAGCTATGTGAAGAGATCCATTGCGATTGCCAAAGTTAGCGGGAAAATGAACAGTACGGCGGCGCCCATATTAGATTTGAAAATACTTAAATAGTCTGGAAGCTCTGTTTTTAACTGCTGCCTTTGCCAGTTTAAATGCATGGCGAACGGTAGGATAATAAAACCAAGCGCAATATGATCCTCGAGGTAAAAGGCGAGTAAAAACAGTGCTATAATCAAAATTTTCACGACAGTCAGGCGCTGTATGAGTTTATCACCAAAAAGGCGGGCCGTAGATTTCACGCCTATGATCGCGTCGTCTTCTATATCTTGGCAAGCATAGATCGTATCATAAAATACCGTCCAAAGCGCCATGCCCAGATATAGTGCAATAATACCGGGTGATAAGCCGCCTGTTTTAATGCCGTAAACAACCAATGCCGCCCAATTAAATGTCAGGCCAAGCCAAGCTTGTGGCCACCATGTGATCCGTTTCATAAAGGGATAACCCGCGACGAGCGGAAGAGAACAAAGCGAAATGATCTGCGCCGCTAAGGGGAGCTTTAAGAGAACCCACAGGCCGACAAGACATTGAATTGCCAGCCAAATCCACGCTTTTAGAGTTGTTGTTGTCCCCGCTGGAAGAGGGCGTAATTGCGTGCGGTCAACTTTGGCGTCCAAGTCTTGATCGACGATATCATTATAGGTACAGCCGGCACCGCGCATCGCAACCGCGCCGATTAAAATTAAAACCGCCCAGCGAATATCTTCCCATTCAAGGCCCGTGCGCAGTCCCGCAAAGGCAATCGCCATCCAGCCGGGCAACGTTAAAAGCCAATAGCCAACTGGGCGGTCTAGACGTGAGAGTTGAAAATATGGCCGCATACGCGGAAATCGCCGATTAACCCAGCTACCTTGTTTTGTGTCTTTTATTGTTTTCGCCATATGAGGGGTGAATTACCGCGCGGAGGGCGTTATAACAAGCCCATGAGAGAAAACTATACGTTGATCCGAATTTATCATGACGCCCACCTCCGGCAAGGCGAAAAGATGACGCTTCCTAAGCCGCAAGCGCATTATTTGGGAACCGTGCTGCGTAAAAAGGTGGGCGATGTTTTGCGTCTGTTTAATGGCCGTGACGGGGAATTTACGGCTGAAATTACGATCATGTCTAAAAAAAACGTAGTGATATCAATAGGCGAGAGGTTTCGTACGCCTGTATCGGCGCCAGATATTTGGCTGTGTTTTGCGCCCGTACGCAAGCACCGGACGGCATTTATTATTGAAAAAGCGACAGAGCTTGGCGTTTCCGCGATTGTACCAACGACAACGCAGCGAACGCAGTTCCCGAAAATCAACACAGAGAAAACACTCGCGCAAATTATCGAAGCGGCTGAGCAGACCGAGCGCCTTGACTTACCCGCGCTGCATAAGGGGCTCTCATTAGAGAGCCTCATTGCGGGATGGGACGCTGACCGCAAAATTTTATTCGCAGATGAAGCGGGTGATGCCGCATCGGCGCTTGAAATTGTACAGAAAACACCCGCTCCTGCGGCTATTTTAATAGGGCCAGAGGGTGGGTTTACGCCGCAAGAGAGAGAGCTTTTGCGATCACAAGATTTCGTGACGCCCGTCTCGTTGGGGCCTCGAATTTTACGCGCGGATACGGCTGCGCTTTCGCTTTTGTCATTGTGGCAAGCGGCGTCTGGGGATTGGAAATAACGCTTACCGGAGTTGAGCGGCTAACGTTTGGTTTCTATTTTTGATATGATCTGGGCGTTGTTTGCAGCCCTAGGTCATACAGCATTAAGCCGTATTTCAACCTAGGGTCATACAGCACAACCCAGAGTCATACAGCATTTTTACAGCATCCTTACAGCATGCATGCAGTAGTCTTGCAGCAAGCACACAGTATCACGAACGCATCCTTACAGCACAATGAACGCATCCACACAGCATGGATGGCGTGTTTAAACGATCGCGTCTGTTCAAATCGTTATGGCCGCCATAAACTTTCATCCCTTGCCGAGTCCCAACTCCGCGCCTAAACTTCCCGAGTAAAATAAATTAGGGGAGTCTTATGGAACATTTTCTTGCACCGGTTTTAGCACTTATTTGCTGGTCACTTATCATTTGGATTTTGATGTATGTGCGCCGTCTTCCGGCGATGACAAAAGCCAATATTGCTCCTGACGATGCCAAGCACCCGGGTTCGCTTGACACTCTGCCTTCTACGACGCGCGCCGTGGCAGATAATTACAATCACCTGATGGAGCAGCCGACGATTTTTTACGCGTTGATGTTCTACCTCCAGCTCACAACGGGCGGTGATGATCTGTCACTTAAATTGGCCTGGGCTTACGTGGTCTTGCGTGTCCTCCACAGCCTTGTGCAAGTGACGGTCAACAAAGTCATGATCCGCTTTGGCCTGTTCACAGTCAGCACGATTATCTTAATTTTTATGGCGGCACGGGCGCTCGCGGGCGCGCTTTAGTCGACTACATTGACTGATTTTTCAAATATGAAATTCAAACCCTTCCCGAGCGTGGAGGGGCTGGAGGTTTGCGTCTTTGACGTCGACATGGACCGCCAAATCGCGGATGCCGCCTTTCGGTTTCCAGCGAATAAAACCGTCGCGCTCCACCGCCATGTCTCGCAAACCAATATGCTCATTCTGCACGGTGAGCTGATTATTTATGAAGACGACGGCTCCGTCCGAGATCGCCGCATGGCCGGGCAATATTTCGTAGGCCGCCCCGATGATGTCCACACAGAGGGCGGCGGCAAGGACGGCGCGATTGTCCTCTACAGCGTCAGAGGCCACGGCGACCCGCGCGTGATTGAGTTGCTAGGGGAAGACGGCGAAGTAATAGGCGCGCTGACTTTTGCGGATGTAGCGGGAATGTAAACGTATATGATTAATACATAACGCCATAAATGTTCCTATATTGTTCTTTTCTTTGCAGTCCGTTGATGTTATGAAAATCCATATCAGAAGTTTGGAAAACGTTGTGCTTGAAAGAATTGAACTAATTAAAAATGAAACGAAATTATTTGCCTCGTTAATTGAAAACGATGGGTTTAATAATCAAAATCGAAATTATAAAAGTAATGAGGCCGCAGCGTTATTTATGAGTTTACGGGATCGTAACGCGATTAATGAAATCAGATGGAAAGTTTTTTCGGATTCAGAATATGCTACCAAAGGCAAAAAATCTGCAAAGGTAATTATTGAAAATAATTGCCAAACTCAGATGAAGTTTTACGAGCACCAACATTTCTTAAAGTGGATTAAATACTTCATTTTTGGGCCTGACTTGCCTCAATGTTTAATTCTGAAATTCAGTCATGAAGTCAAAAATATGGGCGACCTTACATCAGGCGATGTTTATGAATTGCAGAATTTTACCCGAACGATTGTGTGCCAATATAGAATTCAAAATACTAAATGCGACGAGTTTTTTAAACTTGCGTTAGAGTTTGAACCTAATGATGTCGACTTTGCAAAATCATTACGAAAAATTGTCAGAGATACTCGGTTCTAAACATTAGTATAAACCTTAACGCCCCGTCCATTCGGGTTTTCGTTTTTCCGTGAACGCAGTGACGCCTTCATGGGCGTCTTCGCTGGTTCTCCATTTTGCGAATTCGGGATAGGTTTCTTGGTTGTTCATGGCGTCGGCTAGGCTGGCTTCTGTCATTCCTCTTTGGGCGGTCATTTTGGACGCCTGCACAGAGAGCGGCGCGCCTTTTAGTATGTCTCTGCAATAGCCCTCTACGGTTTCCATTAGGCTCTCTGCGGGCACGACTTCGTTGACGAAACCTAATCTATACCCCTCGAGAGCTGAGACACGGCGGGAGGTGAGCATCATCCCCATTGCGTTTTTCAATCCGATTTGGCGCGGCAATCGATGCAATCCGCCGCCAAGCGCCACAGCCCCAACAAGCGGTTCGGGCAGGCCGAAGCTGGCGGTCTCGGCGGCGATGATAATATCGCACGCGAGCGCGATTTCGAACCCTCCGCCAAGCGCAAATCCGTTGACGGCAGCGATAACGGGTTTGGGTAGGTCAAAGCGCTCGATCAACCCCGCATAGCCATGCGCGGGATACTCCTTGCCGATCCCAGATTTCAGATCGCTGCCCGCGCAAAAGGCTTTCTCGCCCGTGCCTGTGATAACGGCGATATATTGCGACTCGTCCGCGGCGAAGGCGTTGAAAATGTCTTCCAAACGCGCGTGCATTTGCGGCGTGATCGAATTCATCGCCGCAGGACGATTGAGCGTAATCATCGTGATCGCGCCCTCGTGGGTGACGTCTATGTCGGCCATATGTTAACCGAGCGCGACAGGATTATCGTGGAAGATTTTACGCATCAGCGGGATGAAGCTCTCTAGGCTATCGACTTCGAAATCAGGATCAAAGGCGGGCGCGTCCCATGTATCAACCAGCTTCACCGCGAGGTCATACCACGGCTCATCGACCCATTGTTTACGCAAATCCGTTGGCGCGCCCATGAAGCCGTAATAATGCTCGCCCTGAAAGGCTTGGTGATTGTAGATCACGTGATAGGCATTTTCAGAAATATAGGGACGCATCATTTCAGCGGCGATAGGCCCGTGATTGGGGACGTTGATGGCTTTGGCGATATCATGGCAGAGGGCAATGACAATCTCTTCGTCGCTCGCGCCGTCGCGGCGGGCGAGCGTGCCTGTCATCAGCGCGTGTTGGAGTTGATCACACGCGAATCCTAATGTGTGCTGCTCTAGGGATCGCAGCATATCGATGAAACGGTCGGCTGTGTTTTTAAACTCTTCTTTATGCGCCGCACCGATGATCTGCCATTCCTCAAGCGTGCCATCCTGCATCCGTGTAAATGTTGCGTGCTGTCCCATGTCAAATTCCTCCCGTTATGTCAGAAGACTATCAGAGGGAAGGGGGCTTCGCCAAGGGGAATTCATCCCTATCCGCGATAGCCCGTTCCCGCGACGCGGCGCTTGAAATCATCACACAGATAGGTTTCTTGGACTTGCCGATCATAGTGGTCGTGGACGTCCCAAAATGTGTCTTTGGAGATCACGGCGAGGTAGTCGTCTTTGACATTGCGAAAGCACATCATTGTTCCGAATAGGCCGCTTCCGAAGGGGCTGTAGTCGGAATATAGACAGGTGATACAGGCCTTTATGTGTGTGCCGTTTGGGAGCTGGTTTTGGATACGATTAAGCCCGTCTTCGAAATGCCCTGTCTTGGTATCGCTTGTAAACGTGCGGCCATTGTAGCTCAGGGTGATGGAAAGATGAATGTGGTTGATGGCGCCATTGGCTTTGGGACGGCCGTGGGTGAGGGTCACCGCCAGCGTGCCGTTTATGGTTCGGCCGCTTTCAACAATGGGGATCGGCATGTCGAATTCTAACGTGCAAGCACATAGCTCTCGCCCGTTTAGCGCGAAAGTGGCGAGGCGCTCTGAAGGCGTACCCTCATCGGGTTCAAAGCCGTCAAAATCGGCCGAGGAAAACATCACGCCACGAAGCTCCATTCGCAATGTCTCGCCGTCATTGGTGATCGTCGTTTCATCAGTGCCGTGCGCGTCGGTATATGTGGCGGGGTAACTTTGAAACATATGATTATTCGCATTGAGAATTTCGTCTTTGCTTTACGGGCTTAGCCGTTATTGTGCCGCTGTAAAGAGGAGCGGGCTATGACAAAACTCAAAAAAATACTTTGCGGCGGCGTGGCTGTATTGGGCCTTGGCGTTATGGCGGCGGGCGTAATGACGTGGTCGCCTCTTCCCGATAATCCAAACGCGGAAAGCTTAATGGCGAGCGCGGCGGGTTATGATGTGGAGATTTTGCGCGATGAATGGGGCGTGCCGCATATCATTGGCGCGCGTGATATCGACGCCTCTTTCGGGCTTGGTTATGCGCATGCCGAGGATGATTTTGAAACCCTACAGGTGACAGTCGCGGCGACGCGCGGCGTGCTGGGGCGCTATCAGGGCAAAGACGCGGCCGTCACGGATTACCTCGTTAGCTTGATGGGGATATGGGATCGTATTGATCGCCGCTACGCGCTGGAAGTCCCTGAAGACGTGAAGGAAACGGCCCGCGCCTTTGTGGCGGGTGTGAACCTCTACGCGGCGCATAATCCCGATGAAATGTGGGGCGGCCTTTTCCCCATAACCGAGCAAGACATCACGGCGGGCTTCATGTTTAAAACGCCGTTCTTTTACGGTTTCGACAAAGAGCTTTTGGCGCTGTTCGGGGATGAACGCATGCAGGAAGTCTCGCTCGATCCCAGCGCGAAAGACGCCTTCCATGTCGGGCCGAGCCCGATGACGGAGCGGGGCTCTAACGCCTTTGCCGTGTCGCCCGAGCGGAGCGGCGACGGCGTTACGCGGCTGTTCATTAACTCACACCAACCGCTGACGGGCCCCGTCGCGTGGTATGAGGCGCATATGATTTCCCGCGAAGGGATGGATATTCAAGGCGGCCTCTTCCCTGGCACGCCCGTTGTCCTGTCTGGGTTTAACAAACATCTGGGCTGGGCGAACACGGTGAGCGAACCTGATCTGGCGGACGTCTTTGTGCTGACAGTTAATCCCGATAATGAAGATCAATATAAATTGGACGGCGAATGGGTGGATTTTGACGTTTCTTACGCGAACATTAAAGTCGGCCTGTTCGGGCCGTTCGCGATTAAGGTGAAACGCAAAGTGCTGCGGTCTGTGCATGGCCCTGTCGTGGAATCGCCGCACGGCACTTACGCGATTAAATATGCGGGCATGAACGAGCTCAACCAGCTCCAGCAATATATGACACTCGGCAAGGCGACGAATTTGGACGAATTTATGGCGGCTATGGCGCTGCATAAATTGCCGTCGATTAATTATGTCTACGCAGACAAAGACGGCCAGATTGCCTTTGTGCACAATGGGCAATTCCCCGACCGCAAAGCAGGGTGGAATTGGAAGCAATATCTGCCGGGGGATCGCAGCGATTTGAACTGGGATCGCTATTTGCCGTTCTCTGACGTGCCGCGCCTGATTAACCCCGAAAGCGGGTTTTTGTGGAACGCGAATAATGATCCGACACATGCGACAGACGGGCCAGATGATCTGACGCATGATATGTTTACGCCTGAAATGGGCCTACAAAAAAACATGACCAGCCGCGCGATGCGGATGGAAGAGCTGACGGTTGACGGCACTGCGCCGATGACGCGTAAGCGATTGCTGGAGATTAAGTTCGATACGAAATATGCGAAAACGTCCAAAGCGGCGAAGGTTCAAAAAGATGTTCTGTCAATGGATTGGAGCGGCGATGAGCGCCTCGCAGCCGCTGCGGCTCATCTGGCCGAGTGGGATCTGGGTATGGAACCCGATAGCCGTCATGCCGCGCTGGGAAGCTTAACGACGTTGCGCTATGTGACCGCGAAATATACAGGCATAGAAGCCCCAGCCAATGATGTCGCCTTCCGCGAAGCCGTGGCGTATTTGCAGAAGCATTACGGAAAAATTGACCCGCAGTGGGGCGAGGTCAACCGCCATGTGCGCGGTGATGTGAACGTCCCCATCGGCGGCGGCCCAGACATCTTGCGCGCGGTCTACCCCGCTGAAATCCGCGATGACGGACAGCTCCACAATGCGGCGGGCGATAGCTATATCGCGCTGGTCGAATGGGACGAAAACGGCAACCAAACCGCCGAAATTATACAGCCCTTCGGCAGCGCAATAGAACGCCCTGACTCGCCGCATTACGCTGACCAAGCCAAAATGTACGCAGACCGAAAGTTCCGCAAAGCTTACACGGATGAGGCGACTATACGCGCCAACGCCACGCGCGCTTATGATCCGAAAGAAAAATAGGAGAAGACTATGCCTGACTTACCCAACTGTTTTACCGCGCTGCTTGCGGCGTGGAATGAAACTGATCCCGCCAATGTGCGCGGTCATTTGAACAAAGCGCTTGCGCCCGATATCCTCTTCGCTGATCCGCATTATTTCATTCACGGCATCGACGCGTTCGAAGCCATGGTGCATGAATTTCACGAGAAATATCCTTCTCCAACAACGGAGCATACAAGCGGGTATAACATGCATAATAATCGCTATCGCTATAACTGGCTCGTTTCATTTGGCGGCAAACCCGCCATGCCCGGGATGGACGTGACGGAAGTTAATGCAGATGGATTGATCTGCCGTATCGACGGCTTCTTTGGATCCAGAGGGTGAGACAGGTGTTCAACACACCTCCACTGGTTACCTGTGACGTGTAACAGCTCAGGTACTCTGTATGTTACTGTTGGGTGGATCAGGGGTCATATAGTGATATTCAT
>JBMYWT010000052.1:0-19575 GCA_049607665.1 Maricaulaceae bacterium | reverse complement strand
TCATGCCAGAAATTTCCGAAGAAACCGCTGAATTTTACCGTATTAAACGCCTGCCGCCTTATGTGTTCGCCGAGGTGAATAAACTTAAGGCCGAGCTGCGCGCGGGCGGCATGGATATCATTGACTTTGGCTTTGGGAATCCTGATCTGCCGACGCCTAAACACGTGATCGACAAGCTGATCGAGACGGTGCAAAAACCAAAGACGACGGGCTATTCTGTCTCGCGCGGTATCATGGGATTGCGCCAAGCGTGCGCGCGTTATTATGATCGCCGTTTCGGTGTGGAGCTTGACCCGAATGATGAAATCATCGCGACGATGGGTTCTAAAGAAGGCTTTGCTAATCTCGCCCAAGCGATCACGGCACCGGGCGATGTGATCTACGCACCTGACCCGTCTTATCCGCTTCATGCTTACGGCTTTGTGATTGCGGGCGCGGTCATTCAGGGCATTCCGGCGATTACGGCAGAGGAATATTTGCGCGGCGTGAAAGAAGCGCTGCTGGCGGCGGATAAGCCGCCTATGGCTATCGTTGTGTGCTTCCCGTCTAACCCAACGGGCATGATGGCTGACCGCAATTTCTATGAGGAAATCATCGCAATTGCGCGCAAACATGATATCATTATCTTGTCTGATTTGGCCTATTCTGAGATTTACTTCGGCGAGCCGCCGATCTCTATTTTTGAAATAGAGGGCGCGAAGGATTGCCAAATCATCGAGACAACATCGCTGTCGAAAACCTACTCAATGGCCGGATGGCGCATGGGTTTTGCGGTTGGGAATAAGCGCCTGATCGCCGCGCTGGCTCGCGTGAAATCTTATCTTGATTATGGCGCGTTCACGCCGATCCAAGTTGCGGCTTGCGCGGCGCTTGACGGCCCGCAAGACTGCGTTGAACATGCCCGCGCGATCTACCGTGCGCGCCGCGACGTGATGGTCGATGCCTTTGCCCGCGCGGGATGGGATGTGCCTGCTAATGACGCGTCTATGTTCACATGGTCGCCCCTGCCAGCGGGTTTTGAGCATATGGGTTCTGTGGAGTTCTGTAAGCTGTTGATGAAAGAGGCGGGCGTTGCCGTCTCTCCGGGTGTTGGTTTTGGCGATAATGGCGAAGGTTTTGTGCGTATCGCGTTAGTCGAGAATGAACAGCGCATTCGCCAAGCCGCGCGTAATATTAAGGTTTTTCTAAGTAAAGCCCGTGAGAATGTAGCCTAATTAACGGCTTCATTTAGAAAAGTTTCTTTAAACATGCTCGTAAGGGCATGTTCTAATTTTAAAATGTCCGTATTTGCGGCGGCGTATCAGCAATATACCCAGGTGCATTTGGGTCGATCTTAAAGGTTACAAAGTGCTCTACCATCTCTGAAGGTTGATAGTTCATTTTACGCATGGCAGCGCCAAAGGCTGCCTTTATCATGCGTCCAATAGATGTGGATTTCGAGTAAGATGGACTCATCCCAAACTTTCGACGAAGCACACCATTCGCAAAAAAGACAGAATTTTTAAATGCACTTTTACGTGTTGGACATTCAACCGTTAAAGACACGCAAAATGTCTCATTTTCTACTTTATGCGGTGCGTTGAGAGGCCAAATAGCAAGTTCACCTGGTTCAAGGCGTAAAATGGTGGCTTGGTCATCAAATTCGGCTCGATATGGTACGTCTTCGGTTGTTTCCTGTAAAATAATTGATTCATAGGCGTGATCCGGTAGAAAGTCACCCTTGCTTGGGTAAACGTAAAAACGTTTAGTGCCGCGAACATGCCATAAAAGTGTAACCGTTTGATCTGCATGGTATGGTACGCGCGTTTTCTTAGATGAAATTAAGATGCCGCCTTTGGGACCGTTTACATCAAAGCCAGGCACAAGCTTCTTAAGCTCGGCAAAAGTTTGGTTTAACAGTTGGCCGTATTTATCATGTTGATTGGTTACCTGTCGCAAATTAATCCAAACATCGCCGTCCTGCGCAGCTTTGACGAGCTGCGCCCCGCTAAGGCCGCGAAAATCACCAGTACGAAACGCATTTGGCTTTTCTGCGTCTTCACCCATCGTGCAAACATCGATCAGGTGAAGTGGATGACGTTCAATTAAATCGGCAAGCGCCTCGTCCGAGAACATGCCTGTTTCTTCAAGGCTATGCTTAACTTTCATAGGTTTAGTAAAAAAGTTGTCGCTATTTTCATCGGTCCAATTTGCAAGGAAACGGCTCATAATCTTATCCGTATTAATGAATAGTGGATGCAGCAGGCTTGCGCGCAAATACAACCATTGAGCACTGCAAGAGTGGAAGGCGACCGGCACCTTTAATCGTTACGTCTTCAAAACCGACTTCCGTAAGCATGTTTTCCATTGTGCGGTTACTAAAAAATTTAATGTGCCCGCCAGGGGAGTTGACCATAAAGTGTTCGTCCCAGCCACCAACAAGAGAAAGTGTTAAGTTTTTCACATAACCATGATAGGGCGTTGTAAGGATGATCCATCCACCAGGTTTGATAGCGGTATATAAGTTTTTCAAGACACGTTCGGGATCGTAGAGATGTTCCATGACTTCAACACTAACGATTCCATCAAAGCCTTCTTCGTTTTCTTTTACAGGTGACCCTTCCATTAAATCTGCAACAAAAAAATTGGCTTTCGGATAAGTCTTCTTGGCGAGGTCGATTCCAGATTCGGATGGATCACACCCCCAAGCATCATGGCCAAGGTTCGCAAGCCAGTTTGAAACTTGTCCACATCCACAACCAGCATCCATGATCCTATGGTTACCTTTTGGAATTAAAGATTCAATTTTAGGAAGATTATAACTATGGTGGCCTGGTGCGCCCACATCATGAAATTCATATGCGCCGCTTTGTTCGGTTTTTACTTTTTTAAGTCTCTTTGTCATGAGAAAACTCCGTCCCCTAAACCCATTCAATTATAATTTTATTTGAGGAAAGCTATAACAATGAAGTGTTTCAAAACTCTAAACAGGCTCTGGTTCCAATGACATATAGCTGTTACGAATTATATTTGACATGGTTATACATTCGTCGTCATTCGATATTCGAATCACTATAAAGACGGCGACATATCGTTAAATTAATAGAAATGCGTAAAACTAACTGTATAACTACAAAATTATGGATTTTTTATAGTAACAGTTTATAGAATAGGACGCATAAACTTAGAGTTATGATATAGAAACCCCAAACAAACATGAGTAATTTTATGACCACAACTGGTTTTGACGCAGCGCTCGCGCTGCAAGCGGCTCTAGCCACAGAACAAGCGGCGATTGCAGCCTCTTTCCTTGCGGGGCGCGGGGATGAAAAGGCGGCGGATAAAGCGGCTGTTGACGCGCTGCGCACCAGCCTAAACCAGATGAGCATTCAGGGCCGTATCGTTATCGGCGAAGGCGAACGCGACGAAGCGCCTATGCTTTATATTGGCGAAGAAGTCGGCAATGGCTCTGGCCCCGAAATCGATATCGCGCTTGACCCACTCGAAGGCACGACGCTGACGGCCAAAGCGATGGCGAACGCGTTAGTTGTTATGGCCTTTGCGCCGCGCGGCGGACTTTTATATGCGCCAGACGTTTACATGGACAAGATCGCTATTGGGCCGGGCTACGCGCCTGGTATTATCGATCTGGATAAATCAGCCGCTGATAACGCGCGCGCGTTGGCCAAAGCTAAAGGCGTAGACGTGAAAGACATCACAGTCTGTGTTCTTGATCGTGCGCGTCACAATGACATCATCACGCAACTGCGTGATATTGACGTGCGTATCCTTCTTATTTCTGACGGCGACGTTCAAGGCGTGATTAACACAACCGACCCAAGTGTTGGCGTGGATATGTATATCGGCCAAGGCGGCGCACCCGAAGGCGTCCTTGCGGCGGCGGCGCTTCGCTGTGTTGGCGGACAAATGGAAGGCCGTTTGCACTTCCGTAATGAGGACGAAATGGCGCGTGCCCGCCGTGTTGGTATTGAAGATCTTGATAAGAAATATGATCTTGAAGGTCTGGCCGCTGGCCCCACAATATTCGTCGCGACAGGCGTAACGCAAGGCGCGCTTTTGGATGGCGTGAAGATCAACAATGGCCGCGTGTCCACAGATACGCTGATCATGAACTCGGTTGATGGCTCGGTACAGCGCCTACGCTCTGACCGCCCGCTTTAAAGACAACGCGATATTATGAATAAAGAAACGCCCAGAACATTATGTCTGGGCGTGACCCGCTCTTGCCGAGGGCAAGCGTGGAATTGGCGCTGCGCGGATGAAGACCTCATCACCGAAGTGTCCCAGCGCGGCGGCGTAGACGATCTTACGGCGCGCCTTTTGGCGGGCAGGGGCGTTGACCCCGAACAGGTTCAAACCTTCCTTGATCCGCGCATACGCGACTTTCTGCCCAACCCCTCCACCCTGCAAGATATGGATATCGCCGCGCGCGAAATCGTTAGCGCCGTGATGGCCAAAAAGAAGATCACGATCTTTGCGGATTACGATGTTGATGGCGGCACCTCGGCCGCGCAGATCATTCGCTGGGCGCGGCATTTCGGACATGACATCGGCCTCTATGTTCCTGACCGCGTGGCCGAAGGCTACGGCCCAACGCCCGAAGCGTTCACTAAATTAAAAGACGCTGGCAATGACCTTGTTATCACTGTGGATTGCGGCGCAGCGGCCCATAGCGCGCTTGAGGCGGCGGCGGCGATTGATCTGCCTGTTGTCGTCATCGACCACCATTTGATGGACGGAAATATGCCGCCCGCTCTGGCGCTGGTGAACCCCAACCGCGCCGATGATAGCTCTGGCCTTGGGCATTTGGCGGCGGCGGGCGTGACATTTGTTTTGCTTGTGGCGCTCTCGCGGGAGGCCCGTAAACAAGGCATGGGCGAGGGGCCAAACCTATTAGGCCTGCTTGATCTCGCCGCGCTCGGCACGGTCTGCGATGTTGTCCCGTTAAAGGGGCTAAACCGCGCAATTGTCGCCCAAGGGTTTAAGGCGCTGTCTGTGTCCAAACATGCGGGCATTGTCGCTCTGGCGGATGTGGCGGGGGCGGGGGCGCCCTTTACCACCTATCACGGCGGCTTTGTCTTTGGCCCGCGTATTAATGCCGGCGGACGGATTGGACGCGCGGATATGGGCGCGGAAATGCTCTCGACGGAGAACATGCAGCTTGCCTATTCACATGCCGCCGAGTTGGACCGTGTGAACCAAGAACGCAAAGCGCTACAGGATACGATGCTGCAAGAAGCATTGACCAAAGCGCTGGCGCTCCCCGACGACGCGCCGCTGGCTTTGGTTGCGATGGAGGGTTGGCACCCTGGCGTGATCGGCATTGTTGCGGGCCGCCTAAAGGATCGTTTTGATAAGCCTGCGATAGTGATCGGCGTGAACGAAGACGGTATCGGCAAAGGCTCTGGGCGGTCTATGACAGGCGTGAATTTGGGCGGCGCGATTACGGCGGCGCGCGATGCGGGCTTGCTGTTATCTGGCGGCGGTCACGCAATGGCAGGCGGCCTCACGGTAGAGGCGGATAAGATTGGCGCGCTCACAGAATTTCTCGAAGCTCATCTGCGTGAAGACGTTGCGGCGGCCCGCGCCGCGCTCGCCTTAAAAATCGACGCGCAGCTTATGCCGAGCGCCGCCACGCCGCAGCTCATTGAAACGCAAAAACGGGTCGGGCCGTATGGGGCAGGGCATCCGCAGCCTAATTACGTCTTTGCTAATATGCGAATCGCCTACGCGGAGCGCGTGCGCGGGGGGCATGTGCGGTGCAGCTTTGAAGATAGCGGCGGCGCGCGCGTGAACGGGATTTGTTTCCGCGCCGATGAAACAGGGCTTTCAGAGATTCTGCTTAGTCCGAATTCTGCGCGTGTGCATGTCGCGGGACGTTTGAAAGAAAATATCTGGAAAGGCCGCGTGAAAATCGACCTAAATGTCGAAGATATCGCGCTAGCGGGCTGATTTTCTGCGGGCGGCATAAGGTTTTTGCGGCTTACGAATTTTTTCCGCATTTAACGTCATTTTTCGCTTGAAAGACGGCGCGAGCGCTTCTATATGACGGCTCGCGCATGTGTGGTCCCTTCGTCTATCGGTTAGGACGCCAGGTTTTCAACCTGGAAAGAGGGGTTCGATTCCCCTAGGGACTGCCAGCGCGCTTTACCTCTAATATTGTTGAAATATTTAAACTTCTATTTTTAATATAGAAGTTTCTTTGCTCTACTATTTTTCACCGCTGCCGCAACACTTTCACAACGCCGTAGAGACTAATCGCGATCCAGAAAACTTCGATCACGAAGGACGCCAGATTGAAGTTGAAAAACAGCGATACTGTAATCAACACAGACCCAATCAAATTATACAAAGAAAAGGGCAGGGATTTAATCGTGACCTTTTCTGTTTGGATCAGGAAATAGGCATAGAGCACAAAGGCGACGCCAATCAGGCCGATGATGTTGATCGTGTGTTCCAAAGCTTTGTCCTAATATGTGCTGTCGTCTTGCATTTATGGGCGCTGCAAACTATCACGCCAGTTCAATTTCATCTTTTTACAAAGATAAGCTCGCCAGCGATCACGTGGCGCGCTGCCGCTTGGCCATATTACCTATATTGGGATTTAAATACAATGAAGCAGAGCTTAGAGATTTTCAATAGATTGGTGCAAGAGCTCTTGGCGGATGAGGCGCAAAACCCTGTGGCGGAACATATCCCGTCAAGCCGCGTTTATGAACGCCTTGATTTGAAGCTACAGCGCGAGGGCATAAGCGCAGCAGAATTAGAAACCTCCCTAAAGGATCTCATTTTCACATCACCGCGCACGGCGACCACAGGCTTTTTCAACCAGCTCTTTGGCGGGCGTCAGGACAAGGCAATCCTCGGGGATTTATTTTCGGTCGTGCTTAACAATAGCATGGCAACCTATAAGGCTGCGGGGCCGCAAGTCGCCGTCGAGAAAATCGTCCTGCGAGAGATATGCGACATCATTGGCTGGGGCGAAGAGGCAGGCGGAGCCATGGCGCCGGGCGGCTCGATGACGAATTTCATGGGCATGTTAATGGCCCGCGACGCCTTTAACGCCCAGACCCGCTTTGAGGGCATGTCGCAAAAGATGACGGTTTATACCTCACAAGAGAGCCATTATAGCACGCCGAAAAACGCCGCCTTTTCGGGCATTGGCCGCGATAATGTTCGCCATATTCCGGCGCATATAGACGGGCCAGCTAAAGGCACTATGGATATGGCCGCCCTGCGCCGCGCCATCGAAGACGACATCGCTAAGGGGCTGCACCCCGTCTTGATTAATTGCACAGCGGCAACGACGGTTCTGGGCGCATTTGATGATCTTATGGCCGCCAGTAAAATCGCCAAAGAATTCGGCCTGTGGCTGCATGTGGACGGGGCTTACGGCGGCTCTGTGCTGCTCAGTGACACATATAGGCACCTCATTAAGGGCGTGGAGCATGTGGATTCCTTTACCCTCAACGCGCATAAAATGCTTGGCACGCCGCTCAGCTGTTCACTGATTATGGTGAAGGATAAAAAACATCTGCACGCGTCTTTTTCTAATGATGCTAGCTATCTTTATCAAACCGATCATGACGACTTTAATCCGGGCAAAACCTCGCTGCAATGTGGGCGTAGGAATGACGCGCTTAAGCTCTGGGTGATGTGGAAGAGCCTTGGCACAAATGGCCTAGAGGGCTTGGTTGATAAGCAATTCGCTCTGGCGGATATAGCGCGTGATTACGTTCGCGCCCATCCCGATTACACGGACTATAGCGTCGATGATACGGTGGCGGTCTGTTTCAATTACAAGGGCATTCCCGCGCAAGATATCTGCACGCGCCTCTATGAGCATTCAGAGCTATTAGTCGGCTACGGCTCTTTCCGTGATGACACATTCATTCGCTTCGTGACGATCAACGCCACAAATGAAAAAGAAGATATTTTAAGCTTTTTCAAGAGCCTAGAAGGCTTTGTGGATGCAAATACAGAGCTGTTCGGCAAGGGTGGAAATAAATAGAAAGTTTAGAAAACCATTCGGTAACTGTGAAGAGATAAATGGCTGCCAGATTTTTCATAATCGCGTTCGATTATTGCGCCTGTTGACCCAGATGTGCCGCGTTGATTTCCGCCTAATACGCGAACAGTCGTGTCGGTTTGGTTAATATAAAACCCAACATGACCAAAGCCTTTATCTCCATCAGGGCCATTTTTACGAAAGACCACAATATCACCAAGTTGAGGGTGGTTAGTTGAATAACTATATTTTCTATAAGCCCCTGATAGGGCACTAAATTTATTAGGTTTGTTAGCCGCATATAAAATGAAACTAACAAAAGCCGCACACCAAGGCGTTTGATCACCTTTGGCAGGGAGTGTGTTTGTCATGGCAAAGAATGATGTGATTAAAGGGTTAGCCCGTGTTCGCCATTCTTCATTATATTTGGCTTCTGCGCCAGATAAGTCGAGCTCATTGGGGTTGGAGTCCTTTAAGCCCTCAAAATAGCGAACGATTGACATATGATCATTAGTTCGTGGCGAGTCCCATAAAAGTTTAAAGGCTTTGCGAACTTCATCATGTCGAGATTTGGCTTCACCAGTGGCAAGCCGTGCCGGATTTTCTCCATTAGAGAAAACCGGATCATTATCCGGGCCTTGAAACCCAAAATCATCCCGAAACGGCGCGTATAAGTCAGAGGGCTGCGGTCTTAAATCATTACCTTTTACAGTTTGACACGCAGCCAAACTAAGGAATGCAGGCGACAATAGTACAGGCGATTTACCAAAAAATTTACGCCGTGAAATCATCTTATTCTCCTCATGTTCGAAAGCGAATCAATTAAAACAGCTATCATCTGAGGTGCAGTTGGTGATGGCATCATCCATATCATTTCGGTAGGCAGATACGCGCGTAAAACTGCTCGGGATTTCTGGGAAATTACAGCTATTAGGGTCGGGGGTCATAATAAATGAAGAAATCCCAAGAATCTTTTTTATGCCGCCGTCAGTGAAAATAGAGCCACCACTATCACCATTGCAAACACTTACGGTTTCATTGTATTGAAATGCTGTGAACAGGGTCGGTTGGGTTTGAGACGAATCCACTGTCAATTCTGCTACTAACAATCGGTCGCTGGTACTACCTGTTTCCGTTTTGCCATACCCAATAGGTTTTGCAATAAAGTCAGTTAGTTGGTTTAGAGCGTCATCCCCTTGAAGGGGTAAATTTGCAACTTGAATGCTTAGATTACTTGTTACGTCAATTGGGGCATCTAAACGGAGTAAAGCTATATCGTTTTCAAGATTTCCAGTAGCGTTATAGTCCTTGTGACAAAGGGCTTTACTCGCATCTATCCGTGAACCTGCCATAGCTGAAATTGTTACCTCGCCAAGTCCTACAGAGACTTTATGAAGGTCAAAGGTTACGCCTGTTGAGGTGCTTGGAAGGCTACTATTGTAGCGGTCTTGCGCATATTGCACATCGATACAATGCGCGGCTGTCATGATCCATTGATCGGAAATCAATGTACCGCCGCACTGGCTGCGCAAAAGACTAAACCCGTCTGTTAAATCAATGCGCAATTGCGCCATAAATGGGTACTCCTTCGAATCATAAACTGGATCGCCATGTGTGATTGTGATTACTCGCACTGGTTCTGGCGGCGGAGGCATAAGGCCTTGTATCATTTGCATTGATTGTTGACTTATAGGCGCTGTTTGCTGCCCCGTAATCGGGATTTCATCAACTGGACTTTCACCGGGTAAATCATAGACATACATATCGCTAACAGGTGCCATATCTGGATTGTTCAATACTCCGGGTGTATTATCATTCTCGCAGCTTCTCCAAACCGAGCTATCTATACGGCTCGAATTTTGAGTAACGATAGGCTCTTCTTCATTTGCGGGTCCGTTTACAGGTGACGTTGTAAAACAAGACGTTATGAAAAGAGGACTTATTGTGAGGCCTAAGTAAAATTTCCAACCTTTGGTGTTTTGCATGTCAATCTCCGATATGTTTTGTGTAAAGCCTTATTTAACTCAACATACGGACGGCTATTTGTGATTGCCGTGACCAACGTCACGTTTTGGGAGGCGTTCTACGTGCGATGTAAATTCCATGGATTCGCTATGCGCCGTGAGGCGTGGTAGGGTGGTCGTAATAAATTTACGGGGGCTTTATGATGAAATCATTTCTACTGACTTGTACGGCGCTTACTCTTGTGGCTTGCGCGCCTGCGGACACAGATACGCCGTCTACGACTGATGAAATGCCGGCCATGGGTACGCCCGCGCCATACGCCTATACGCCCGCACAAACCCAAGTCTATCAAGCCTTTGGCTGGACGCATGACGTGTCCAAAATCTCGGCTGTTCCGCTTAAAGACGGCTTTGCGGTGATCTTTGGCAAGGGCGGAAATATTCTTGTCTCCGTCGGTGATGACGGCGTTCTTTTGGTGGATGATCAGCTCCCCGAAGTGCATGAAACGATCTTGGCCGAAGTCAAAAAACTTGGCGGGGAGCGTGTTGACCGTGTCATCAATACCCATTGGCATTTCGATCACGCCGAAGGGAACCGCGCCTTTGGCCCGCTGGGCGCAGAGATCATCGCGCAGAAAAACTCCGCCGATTATATGGCCCGCGCCAATGACGTGAATCTGGTCAGTGTTACATACCCACAGCAAGCCTATCCCGCTGAGGCTTTGCCGTCGAAAACCTTTGGCGAGACCATGACAATGACCATGAACGGCGAAGAGATCAGCCTGTATAATTTCGGCCCCGCCCATACAACGGGCGACGCGGTCGTGCACTTTAAAACCTCTAACATGATCCACATGGGCGACGTCGCCAATCTGTCAGGCTTGGTGTTCATCGACGCCGATAATGGCGGCACAATCGCGGGCATGATCAAAACCGTGCGCGAGACGCTCGCGCTGATTGACGATCAAACGATCGTTGTGCCGGGCCACGGAGAGATCGCCAATAAAGCCGCGCTAGAGAGCTACGCCAGTAATCTTGAAACCGTCATGGGCCGCATCGCCGCGCAAATGGAAAAGGGCCTAAGCTTGCCCGATATCCAAGCCCTAAATCTGGCTGAAGACCTCTACGGCCCCGCCGGCGCCATGCTCGTCGACCGCGCCTATAACAGCATGAAATAGGCGGGGTGAAATAGGCTGGGTGAAATAGGCAGGGTGAAATAGCGCCGGCCCTACGGCGTCTCAGCCGTCCTTACAGCGCGCCCGTCATTGTTTTGCCATAGTTGCCGCCCCATATAGCGCCTAGAGTAAACTTGGAGACCTCATGGAAATTTTGAAACTTTTAGTCCTTCCCCTCATCATCAGCGGCGCGATTATTATCGCCGCGCGCCTCTTGGCGCCCAAGCCGCCTGTGCCTTCGCCGGGACAGATGAATATCTCCGCCACGGGGGTAAGCTATCAGGTGCCTGAACACGCAACCATTTCAGCGGGCGTGGTGACAGAGGCGTTGACGGCCCAAGAGGCGATGAAAGAAAACTCGGCCAAGATGAGCGCCATTTTAGGCGCGCTGAAAGCGGCAGGCGTGGAAGAGCGTCATATCCAAACTTCGCAGCTCGCGCTCTCGCCGCAATATGGCTACCGTGATGACAATAATGTGCGCCTGATCAAAGCCTATGAAGCCCGCAATACCGTCTCGGCACGTTCAAGCGATTTAACAAAAGTCGGGCAAGTGATTGATGCCTTTATCGCTAATGGCGCGAATAATATTGAGGGCGTAGAGTTCGGTATCACCAATTCCCAAGCGGCTAAATCCGAGGCCCGCACGATGGCCGTCAAAGAGGCGCGCCGCAAAGCCGAAGAAATGGCAGGCGCCGCCGGGGCAAAACTTGGCCGTATCCTAAGCATGAATGAAAACACGCATTCTTATGGCATGGCGCAGGCGCAAATGGCGAATGTCATGCATAATATGGACGTGGGCGGCGGCGAGTCTTCGGACACAATCTCCAGCGGCGAGCAGCGCATTTCTGTGACCGTCAACATTTCGTTTGAGGTGATCCAATAGGGGACGGCTCGATTATGAGGATTGACTCGTGGTTTTATGCCTCATCCTGAGGCGATGCGTTAGCATCGGGACTCGAAGGGTTGGTGAGTTAATAGACATGACAAAGCGTTAATATGGCTGCTATAAAAATTGTGAAGCAAGAGGCAGACTCTTTAAATTGTGGTATTGCTTGTGTCGCAATGTTACGGCCTGATTTAAGTTATAAAAAAATCAAAAACAAAATGCTTAAGCAAAAAGGAAAAATCACACGCACGTCAGCTCGTGAACTTGTTGTACTTTGTAAAAGCTTAAAATTAGATGCCGAAATAAAAAGAACAAAATCTTGGGGTGATATCAGCTCTGTTGCGATTGTTGGTGTTAATCCTGAAAAAGGAAAAGAAAAGAATTTTCATTGGGTGTTATGTATCACGAATAACAACAAGTCGCTTATTGTTGACCCAAATCCTGATGATGGCGACGTTTATCAAGGTAAGAAATGGCAAGATACTAAGGATGGTTATTGGCACAGAGGTGGCTACAAAGAATATGTTGCCATCAACATTACCGTGAACTCTATATCAATATAATTCCATAAGTTTTATTAGAGTTGAAATCAGAAATTTACCTGCGGTTTTATGCATGTTCCTCGTGCTTCGAGACGGCGCTTTGCGCCTCCTCAGCATGAGGGTATCGTTTAATGATATTACCGCTCATCCCAGCGAAGGCTGGGATCTCATGCCGTATGGGCGGAGACCCGAGGTTAAATAAAAGCCGCCCGCCTAAGCTTTACGGCCAAAGCACCTCTGGGTTTTTCATCGTTTTCATTTCCAATATATTGCCATTGGGATCTTCGATGAAGAAGGTTTCTTGCTCATATTTATCGCCAATGAAGCGGCGGTAAGGTTCGTCAATATAGGTCAAGCCCGCCGAGGCGATACGCGCTTTCACGCCGTCAAATTCATCCTGCGTAAGGTGCGCGCCAAAATGGGGGACTAATACCGCGCCCATATCAACGTCGTGGCGTACATTAGGCAGGCGCTCTTCGCTCTCGTGTAGGGTCAGCTCATTGCCCCAAAAGTTCACATCTACCCAGCGGCCAGGCTCGCTATTACCCAGCGTACAGCCAAGGATGTCCGTGTAAAACGGAACCGTTGTTTTTAAATCGCCACCCGGAATGGCAAGGTGTAAAATCGCGCTCATAAGAGGCCCCTATTTATAGTTTTACTCCCCGTAACATGGGGTTTTAGGGAAAACCTTCGAAATGGGCGTCATTCGTTAGAATTATATACCCTAAAGTGCGGCGCTTTTGCCTGGGTTCATATTGGCTTCGTAACTATTGCGCGCTTGATATATAAACCGCGCCGTCAAAGCTCTTTTGCGCGTCTGGCCCCGCAATCACCCCGTCCAGCCAATCTTCATACCAATCGAGCATTGTCTCATAACGGGTTAAATAATGCGGGCCGTAAAGCTCTTCATTCATATAAACAATGCGCCCCTTATGCGCGCCCGATAACAGCAGCCCTTGCCAATCCAGACAGCCTTGATGGCCAATCGGGAGGATGCCGCCAAAGAGCCTCTCTAGCTCGCTCTCGTAATTTTCATCGGTAATCGCCGGATCGTGTATCGCGGCCGTGGCCTCTTTCCATGCCTCTAGGCTCATATTTGGCGAGACAACGACCTCTCGCGTAAGGGCGATATTCTCGCCAATGCTTAAGGTCGAACCGAGCGGGAAAAGGCCGTAATATGGCCCGGCGCTACTGCCGTATATGATGTTCATTTCGTCAATATGCGGCGTGTCTTGCCCATTGCCCACATAGAGCAAAAAGGCAGCAAAAGCCTCAGGGAGTGCCGTGTCATATTGCGTTTCAAAGGCGGCTAAATCTTCGGGGGAAATAGGCGCGCCCATGCCGTAATTGTGATGGGAACTGCCAAAGGCTTTGCGTCCCGCGTCTATCTGTTTTGCGCGCTCAAGCTTGGATAATATGCGCGCGCATTGCGGTTTGAAATCTGTAATGGACATGCCGTTTATGTAAAGGCGAGGCGGGCGCGATACAATGCCAAAGAGGGGGTGCGTGGCGGGCAGCCTTACTGTTGGGGTTTGCGTGCGTGTTGTTATTGCGCCCTCGTACTTCGAGACGGCGCTACGCGCCTCCTCAGTATGAGGGCTTTACTTATTAATATTACCGCTCATCCCAGCGAAGGCTGGGATCTCCTCTCGTATGGGCGCAGGTCTTATGAGATCTCAGAACATGTTCTGGGATGCGCGGAGGAAAGCGAAAAGCCGTCCTATCGCTCCGCTTTGAACCTTGCTCTTGCTTTGTCCAAAATCGCGCTGTCGACATTGTCGTCTAGGCGCTGCTTTAGGACTTGGCGGTCTTCGTCGTAATCGCTGGCGCCGCTTGCGCCGGCCTTTTCACTTCTTAGGATCCAGTAATAGGCGTCCTCATAGCTTTGGGTTACGCCTTCGCCTTTCGCCAGTGTGAAGGCAAAGAGGAACTGACCTTCGCGGTCACCGCCGCGCGCGGATTTTTCAAACCATATGGCGGCGTCTTCTGTGGATTGCGGCACGCCTGCGCCTTGATAGACCAGTAAGCCGTAATCGGCTTGTGCGCCCGCTATGCCCGCATTGGCGGCCTGACGGAGCAGCTCTGCGGCGCGGGCGCTATTGGGGCGAATTTCATAGTTTTCGACATACATAATGGCGGCAATATAGGCGGCCTCGTCATCGCCATTGGCGGCGGCCTTTTCATACCATTCTAGCGCGGCCTGCGGGTCGCTCTCGATTAGGGTGTCGCCCATTTTGCGCGCGCCGTCCGTATTGCCCGCCTTGGCGGCTTTCTTTAGCCAGACTTGCGCTTTGGCGCTGTCTTGGACCACGCCCACGCCCTTCATATACATCTCGCCAATGGCGCGGTTGGCTTCGATACGGCCCGCCTTAGAGGCCTGCGTGAAATAGATCAAGGCGTCTTGGGGCGAGAGACCGCCGCGTGATGTCATCGACATTTTCCCAAGCGCCAAATGGGCATCGCTATTGTTACCCGCCGCCGCGCGAGAGAACCAATCCACGGCTTCATTGTCATTAATCAGGCTGGCTTCGCCGTTCATCAAGATGGTTCCGGCCAAGACTTGCGCGTCCGTATCGCCCTTCGCCCCCGCCAGTTTCGCGCTCGCTAGCGCTTCTTCATATCGGCCGTCATTATAGGCCGCCAGCGCAGATTGAAATGTGACGCTAGGCGCGGGCGCATCAAGCTGCCATTTTGGCGCAATATTGGATGTTGTATTGGCGTGGGCCGCCGCGCCGCCCAAAAGCCCTATTGCGGAGACGCTTCCAAACAAAGCGCGGAGAGCTGCCGCACGGCTTCGGCGGGGCCGTCCGGATGATCCCACACGCCCGACGAGACCGCGATAAAGTCCGCGCCCGCCTCTATGACGGCCTTGGCGTTGCTCGGATTGATCCCCCCGATTGCCACGCAAGGCACTTCTACGGCTTGGTTCCACCATTCTAATATCTCCACATCAGCGCGCGCTTTGGGCATTTTGGTCTGCGTTTCAAAAAACGCGCCAAAGGCCACATAATCCGCGCCCGCATCGGCTGCCTTAAAGGCTAAGTCTTTGCTGTTATGGCATGTCACGCCAAGGATTGCATCCGTCCCAAGCAGTTCTCTTGATGAATAATAGTCCATGTCCTCTTGACCGATATGCGCGCCGTCCGCGCCGCAGGGGCCAACGAGGTCTGGCCGGTCATTGATAATGACAAGCGCGCCATATTCATGGCATTGCTCGACTATGGGCCCGGCGGCGGCGATAATGTCCTCGTCGCTCGCGTCTTTTAGGCGGATTTGCACACAGGCAATGGGCTGCTGAGGCTCGCAATTCACCCCCGCAGATAAGGCCAGAATAAGATCAAGCTCAAAGGCTTGAAGGTCTTCAATCACGGGCGGGGTGATAAGATATAGCTGGCAGGGCACAACCGGGTCAGCCACGGTCACCACAGGCGGCTTAGGGCGCTTTTGGGAGGAAGATTTAGATTTGCGTTTGCGGGACATAGCGGGCTTTCAAAGCAGATTTGCCTAATGCATTCGCGCGCCGTCGGGCACGCGCGTATCTGGGCCGATTAAGACGATATCGCCATTGGCATGTGTGAACCCCAAGGTCAAAACCTCTGACATGATCGGGCCGATTTGGCGCGGCGGGAAATTGACAACGGCGGCGACTTGTTTGCCGATAATGTCTTCGGGCGCATAGAAGGCCAGAATTTGCGCAGAAGATTTCTTCACGCCAATTTCTGGGCCAAAGTCGATTTTCATTTTAATGGCGGGTTTGCGCGCCTCTTTGAAAACTTCGGCCTCTATGACCGTGCCCATGCGGATATCTACGGCTAAAAAATCTTCATAGCTAATTTGTTTTGTACTGTCGCTCATAATGGCGTTATGACAAGAGGACATCTATGCGTCCAGCCTTGAAATGGCTTTGGTTGGAGATGAGGAGAGAGACATGAAAAAGTGGATATTAGGCGCGTCCTGCGCGGCGATGATTGCGGCCTGTGGTGTGGTGACAACAGGCGAGGCCGAAACAAACAAGACGGGCAAAACGTCAAGCGCGCCTGTGGCGGATTTATCTGTGACGGATTCATCTGCTACGGACGTCACTGACGCCACTGTCGGGGCCACATCTTTCGCGCGCGATAATGCTTGGTATACAGATGGGGAAGCAAAGCTCTCTGGCGCGGATGCGGCGCTACGCCAAAGCCTCGCCGGCAGCGGCAAAGCCAAGAATGTGATCCTATTTGTCGGTGACGGCATGGGCGTGGCGACGGTCTCTGCGGCGCGTATTTTGGACGGACAAAACAAAGGCGGCTCAGGGGAGGAAAACATCCTAAGCTTTGAGACCATGCCTTTCACGGGCCTCTCCAAGACCTATAATGTCGATGCCCAAACCCCCGATAGCGCGGGCACGGCGACCGCATTGATGAGCGGCGTTAAAACCGATATCGGCGTTGTCGGCGTAGACGAGAGCATCATTAATGGCGAATGCAAAGGCACGGATGCGGCCACTGTGATTTCCGCGCTAGAGCTGGCCGAGATTGCGGGCATGGCAACAGGCGTTGTGTCTACGGCGCGGATAACGCACGCGACGCCCGCCTCGACCTATGCGCATTCTGCTTCGCGCGGATGGGAAGATACATCGGACATGCCCAATAAGGCCAAGGCCGAGGGATGCGTGGATATTGCCTCACAGCTTACAGGTTTCGAAGCCGCGCTAGAGGCGCGCTATCCGGGCGTGGATGTGGACGGCATAGAGGTCGCCATGGGCGGCGGACGTCGGCATTTCCTCCCCAAAGACGCTAGTTTTAATACCAAAGATGCCGACGGCAAAGTCGAAGGCGACCGTGATGATGATCGCGACCTGACGGCGGAATGGCAAGCAGCCTATACCGGCGGGCAATATGTGATCGACCAAGCGGGCTTTGACGCGCTGGACGTAAACGGCGGGCCTATCCTTGGCTTGTTCTCAGAAAGTCACATGCGTTATGAGGCCAATCGCGGCGAAGATGAATTGGGCGAGCCATCACTTGCGCAGATGACCTCTAAGGCCATTGAGAAGCTCTCCACGAACGATAAGGGCTTCTTCCTTATGGTCGAGGCGGGACGGATTGATCACGCTCACCATGCGGGAAATGCGGCGGGTGCGCTCAATGATACGGTGGCCCTCTCAGAGGCCGTAGACGCAGCGCTATCAAGTGTAAATCTGGATGAAACCCTTATCATTGTTACCGCCGACCATAGCCACGTTATGACCTTTGCGGGCTATCCGAAACGCGGCAATCCGATCCTGGGTAAGGTTGTCGGCGTGGGCGAAGATGAGCCAACCAAAGCGGCCGATGGCTATCCCTATACAACGCTGGGCTATATGAATGGCGGCGGCTATGTGGATATGGGCAAGAATACGGATTCGGACAAAGCCTATTACACAACCCGTGAGCCAGGCCGCAAAGACCTTACCGATATTGATACAACCGCGCCCGGTTATCACCAAGAGGCGCTCGTGCCGCGTAGCTCTGAAACGCATGGCGGCGAAGACGTGCCAATCTATGCCATTGGCCCCGGATCACACCTCGCCAGCGGCGTCCACGAGCAAAACGTTATCTTCCACATCATGAACCGCTCCGCACGTTTGACCGAGAAGGCAGAAGACGCGAGAGGGGAATAGGTGGCATTAGTGTTCCGCTGACGTCTTCTCTAATTTTGGACCGTTTGCGTTTAGGCGAAGAGACATAATGGCACTAAAAAATATTGTGGCTCATATCAATAAATTAGAGGTGATGCCTTATGAAAACGCTTAATGCTGTTACATATAAAGTTGTGTCATGTGATAAAGCATGTCTGTGGATTTTTTAGCGTGTAGAAAGAGTATTTTATCGCCTGTTGATTTAAATGTTATCTTGGAATCGGTAATCCTAATATTACTAACCCACTAAGGAATGCTGCAGCGCTAGCAAAACCTAATACAATAAGTGTTATTTGTAACTTGCCTCGCGTTTTTTTTGGATCATCTTCTGGCGTTTCGATTAAGTCTTGTGCTTCTATTATTGCAGCAATTACTGCAAAGAAAAATGCGAAAGCTACACCGAAAAGAAATGGCGTAAAATATTCAACGGACGTTTTTAATTCCTTAAGTGGATCAGTTGATTTACTTGTAATCAATCCAAGCAAACCTATGGCCGCGCCATTTCCAGCCATAAGAGTGTTTTGAACACGTTTCATCCATTCATTTTTCATAAGAATTTTAAATCTGACGCTTGCAGCTTCTATTTCTTCGGTTCGCCGTTCATGATATTTTTCGTCAAATATTTCGTCAAATCTAATATTAACATATTCTTCCATTGCCTCTTCTTGTCTATGCCTTTCTTCGTCTTCTCCTCTGTAACCCATATTAACCCCTATAGTTAAAGTGTAGAAATAATTTGCAATAATACGCAAAGAAAAACCCCGCCTTTTCAAGGGCGAGGCTGTAAACCTTAAGGCAGCCGAGAGCCTACCAACCGCAGGTGCGGCCTTTGTTTTGCTCTTCCAGATATGTCATCAGCGGCGCGAAATATTCTAGCATCGCTGTGGCGTCCATATCGCGCTGTCCGGTGAAGGCTTCGAGGGCGTCCGGCCAAGGCTTAGAAGAGCCCATTTCCATCATGTCGTTAAACTTCGCGCCGACCTCTTTGTTTCCGTAAACCGAGCATCTGTGCAGCGGGCCTTCGAAGCCTGACATGTCACACGCCGCGCGGTGGAACTGGAACTGAAGGATATGGGCGAGGAAGTAGCGCATATAGGGCGTATTGCCGGGAATGTGATATTTCGCGCCCGGATCAAACGCATCGGCAGGGCGGCCCGATGGCGCGCGCAAGCCTTGGTATTTCTCGCGCAGATCCCACCAGCCTTGATTATATTCAGCCGGGCTTAGATCGCCAGAGAAGACCTGCCAGCGCCACTGATCGACCATCAGGCCGAAGGGCACAAAGGCGACCTTATCCATCGCTTGGCGCATCAATAGCGCAAGATCAGCATCCGCGCC
>JBMYWT010000051.1:0-19945 GCA_049607665.1 Maricaulaceae bacterium | reverse complement strand
TCTGTTTTATCATTAGGTATTTCAACGCGTCGTCACATGGGACGCCCGCAGCTTTCTACGGGTTCGCGCATGGTTCGCGGACACCGTTCGCCTTATCGCCTTGAAGGTAGCCGCGTAAGCTTTGCTTTTTTAAATGCAGATTATCGGGAAGCTCTACGCGAATATAGATATGACCTAGAGCGCGTAGGTAACAGTGTTGACCTAACGCGTCTTTCGAAAAATGAACAGCTCGCCTTTTGGTTTAATCTACATAATGTAACGCTGATTCAGCAAATTTCTGTAAATTATCCAACGCGGCGACCATCACGATTGAAAATTGATGGTGTTTTGCTTGATGATGCGAAATTGCTCAATATCAAAGGCGTGTCGCTATCTTTACGCGATATTCGTGAGCGTATTGTCTTTGCAAATTGGTCAGAGAAAGATGTAATTTACGGATTTTTCCGTGGCGATATTGGATCACCAGCGATGCAAGACCGAGCCTATACAGCGAAAAATGTCTTTGCGACTTTGGATCGTCAAGGGGACGAATTTGTAAGCTCTCTTCGTGGCTTTAATGAAACAAGCCGTAATCGCGAAGTTTCCCGCCTTTATGAAGAAGTACGTCCTTACTATTTCCAAAATTGGGATGCGGATTTACAAAATCACCTGCTGCGTCATGCCTCTGTGGATATGAAGGCCGAAGTGATGTCAGGCAAACCATTTAAAATTGATCGCTACGATGATGTGATCGCAGATCTTATGGGCGGAGACCGTCCGCGCATTGCGACAGGAAACATGATTGATGCGAATAGTGGGCGCGTAAACGATTTTGCGATCCCAGAAGAGGTTGCTCGCCTGGTTCAAGAGTTACAAGCTAAGCGTCAGGTTTTAAAATCGCGCGGATTATGGGCACGCGGCGTAGTAGTTATCGAAGATATAGAGACGTCAAATGCTCCTCAATATGATCCGGACATTGATCCAAATAGCTCGCTTTACGTGCCGCCAAATCAATAAAGCCTTTATCTCTTTTGAACAAAATAAGCTGGATTATTCTGGCTTATTTTTTTCTTTTTAAACTCTTTTTCTGCCCTTTGTTTTTCTTTTTCAACTTCGGCAGCCTTGATAATGTTTGAACCCAATGTGATTTGTGTGCCAGATTTTATTGAGCTAGCGGTTCTGATTTGACTTCCTAACATGGTAGGGGTTTCATTGTGTTCTTGTGAAGGGGGTTTCTTAGGGAGATCAGGAAGAGTGTTGCCAATAGGTATACGTTTGCGGGCAGGCGGTCGATCATCATAGGATATCAACCATAAAGCGCCACTCCAAGGATCAGCAACGAAAAGCCCGCGCTTATCCATAAGCATTGCTGCCGGCCTGCCCCAAGCCTGACGTTTACTTTGGGATAGAAAGCCGGAGGCGAAAATTTCAATTGATTTATCTGGCGTGCCAAATGATGTGGGCACGGATATGATATTCAACCCGCCGCTTACGGACGATTTTTCGGAATGCGCCCTAGCGGCTGTCGCGCTTTGGGAAATCAAAATTTGCGTAGCGAGATTTTGTGGCCATGTTTCAGGTAGCTCATCTTTTGTTATGAAAAGAAACCCTTCTGGCGTAGCGCCAATTTCAAGAGCGTAATGTGGAGCGTTATCCATCACGGCTTGCAGGCCTCTTTCCGTTGAAACCCATATCTGCCCATCTGGACGCGCGGTAAAATGGCGGATCTCTTTATGAGGTAACTTATGCACAGAACGCGCTAATCCCGTTTGGGGATTTAGGCTTAGGATATGCGCGCCAGTGGGTTGTGCGAGGCCAATCCAAATATCATCACTATCATTATGGGCGAATAAAGGTCTAGGCGCGGCAAGGGCATCTGTGTTCTTCAATGATACGAATAATGTTTTTTGTGCTGAACGGCTCGGGAGACGCCAGACAGCGTGATTATCCGCCACATAAATAAAGCCATTTGAAAATATCAATCCGCTCGGTTGATCAAAGCCGCGGCTTAAGAGTTTAGATGTTTCTATTTGGCCATCTTGATCGCGATCAGACAAGAGAAACAAACGCCCGCCATTTTTATCGAGCGTATAAATGTCGCCCGTCTCTCCAAAGGCTATGGCGGATATATCGCCCAAAGATGAGCGCGCTATACGGGCATAAAGTGGAGCGGTGGTTTCGAGTGTATCGCGCGGGCTTTTCATCGCGCGCCTTACGGGGTGAGACGGCAAAAGGCGGGCGTCGGCGTCAGCCCGTAGATAGGTGTCGCTTGATACCTGAGCATCTGATTGCGCAAAGGCAAAAGGTGTAAAACCGTTAAGGCAAATAGCCAGAAATATGTAAGCCGCGAATCGCATGTCTCATCATGGCGATTATGGCGCGGCCTGATAAGGGGCGATCGCAGTTTTAGACTATCTGCGGCCATACCCTTGTCATGCGGCCCGTCTTTTGATTAACTTATAGCCTAAATATAAGAAGAATCGGTTTCAGGAACGTTCAGCAAACGACATTTCATATTTTCATAAAGGCAGGTGATTATGACGTTGCTCGCTGATATCTCTATTGAGAACAGGCCATTGACTGCAAATAGTCCGCAAGCTGTCACATTGAGTAACTATCCTTGCTTGATTTTAAATGCCGATTACCAGCCGTTATCTTATTATCCTTTATCGCTCTGGTCATGGCAGGATGCCGTAAAGGCCGTTTTCCTAGACCGCGTAAATGTTGTGAGCGATTATGCGCAATCTGTGCGCTCACCGGGTTTTGAAATGCCCCTACCCAGCGTTGTTGCCCTGAAAGATTACATTGTTCAAAATCGCGCTCCGGCTTTTACGCGGTTTAATTTGTTCCTGCGGGATGGATTTGAATGTGTGTATTGTTCTAGCCCTGATGAGTTGACCTTTGATCATCTTATTCCGCGTCGATTGGGCGGGGATACGAGCTGGGAAAATATAGTAGCGGCCTGTTCGAAATGTAACTTACGCAAAGGCGGCCGTCTTGCCAAAGATGCGGGCATGCTACCCAAGATTAAACCTTTTCGTCCGTCAATGCACCAATTACAAAACCAAGGTCGGCGCTTTCCGCCCAATCATTTACATGAAAGTTGGCTTGACTATCTCTATTGGGATGTGGAACTTAAATCATGACAAAATTTCATCCTTATGCCCTTTTATTGGGTTTGATTATTGGCGTGATGGTTTTCTTCGCGCTTAGGCACCCTCTCTTTGCCGTCTTCGCAGGCGCAGTTTCAATTTTCGGATTGGATTATGGGTTTAAGAAAAATGCACGTATTGGCAATGACGAGGATAAATCCTAATGAAATTCACACATTTTTGGGCGGCGTTATGCGCCTTAGGATTCATTCTTGCGGGCTGCGCCGAGAAACCTCAAGAGATCACGCCTGAACCGGATATTACAGCGCAGGCCGATGTGGTCTACTATCTTGTCCGACACGCAGAGAAAGTGCTTGATGTCAAAGATCCGCCCTTAACGCCTGAAGGGCAAAAGCGCGCCGAAGATCTTGCTGCGCGGTTAAGCGGTGTTGAGCTGGATAAAATCTACTCTACAGATACCTTGCGTACGCGCGACACGGCCATGCCGACTGTTAGCGCGAAAGGTCTTCCGCTGACCATTTATGATGGAGGAGAACTACTTGATTTCTCCGCTGAACTCTCAGCAGAGAAAGGCCATATCCTGATTGTTGGACATTCAAATACAACGCCTGTTCTTGTCAGTCTTTTGGACGGAGAGGCGGGCCTACCTATCGATGAAGCCACTGAATATGATCGTTTCTATATTGTGGCCCGCAAAGGCGATGAGACGAAAACGAAATTAGAACGTTACGGGCATTAAATCGTCTTTATTTGGACTAAATACGTTCTGTTTTCTTTGCCCAAAAATTAATAAAAACCAAATGGGCGTTTAATCAAATATTATGCAAAATACCCTATCAAGATTTTATGAGAGGGTTGAGCAATCAATCATTTCTTGAATGGCAAGCTGGTTTCAGTTTGACGGTCATGGTTTGTGCGGGGAGTGATAATGTCTGATTGTCCGCAAAATGCTGCACCTGGAAAGGTCTTAACACCTGCTGCAAAGCGTGCGTTAAATGAAGCGGCAGAGCGCAAAGCGTGTATGGCAGAAAAAGCTAAAAACCGTCTTGAAGAAACCTCTGGGCCGAAAGGAGAAGAGCCCACACGTTTCGGCGATTGGGAACGAAATGGCATAGCTTATGATTTCTAGCTTTCGAGCAGATCATTGATGTCATTAAAATTAATATAAGACTCGCAAAGAGTCATAAAATTCCCGCTTTGGGGTGAATAGGAGAAAGTGGATGCGGCACATTCGAAATTTAGTAATTGCACTTGGAGGCTTTGGTCTTGCGAGTGTTGGTACACCAGCCATGGCCGGTTGTGGGTATGGCATGGCAACAATGGTCACATGCAATAGTGGAATGGCTGTGGCGGCAGCACCAATGGCAATGCCATTCGCTGCACCATTAGCGATGCCAGTTGTAGCGCCAATGCCTGTGATGGCACCCGTTGTTCCAATGGTTGCCCCAGTTGTAAGCACATCTGTTGTGAATATTCGGCAACCCATGAGCCATTTGCGCTCGGTGACGTACACAGCAGTGCCACAAATTAACGTGATGAGTTTATATGGTATGATGCCAACTCTTCATACAGTTGCAAGTGCGGCGCCTGGTGTGAAATTAAGTACGACTACTACAGATGGTGGTTACGTCGAAGCCGGGGCTAACGTAGTGTGTGGTCGTCCAGGCGTAGTTGTCAGAACTGGATGCGGCGGCGCTGTTGTAGCGGCTACAACGCCTGTTATGGGCGTTCCGTTTGGTTTACCCGTTCTTCCATCATATCAAGTCAACAATATGATTACCGTGAGTGATTGGACTTACTAAACTTAAAATAAGTTGAAATTACCGAAAGCCAATCTCGTACTGCGAGGTTGGCTTTTGTGTATCTGATTTAATGGATTTAACTTTTTTTGGGCATCTTGGCCTAACATTTGCACATAACACATCGAAGTATTTTTATACCAGGTGGGATATGACTTACACACGTTCTGTTAAAACTATTGGCCATCTTTGTGCGGCACTAACCATATGCGGGACCGCTACAGCAAATTGCAAGCATGCCAACCATGCTGGGTTTCACCATGAGCATACAATTCCGCCATTATCATCTTGGAATCAGGGTTATAATATAGATCATACGCCTTCTTTGCCTCAGACAACATTTGCCGATGGTGTGCAGTCTCATAGGTTGCCAACGAATTGCCCAACAGGCACCACAGCACAAATAAATGGAACATGTTTAGATACGACAAATAGTTATACTGCGAATTCATACATACAGGGTGTAAGCGGCCAATCTTATACGGCTGGAGAGAGAAAAATTATTCCATTTTCAGTAAAGAAAACCAATCAAGCAGGCTATACGTTGCCAAATTTAAAGCCTGGTGAAAGTCTACAACCGACACGTTGCCCTGTTAATGTCTTTAACCCTGAAGGTGGCGAAGTTCTTGGATGTTATAATGTTGTGAAAACTGTACAAAAACCATTGCCAAATTATCATTACGTTATGCAACCGGTTGTTTATGTGCGTTACAGTGCGTTGCCCACTGTTTCACGGGGATACCGACAAATGAATAGCATGTGTGCGCCCGCTCTACATATCAGGGCTTGCAGTTAACCTACTCACTCATTCATATTTTCTATAATGGTTTGAGCCGCTATTTTTGGATCTTTTTGTGCGGAAATCGGCCGCCCAACAACAATATGCGACGCGCCTGAATTCAGCGCGTCATACGGCGTAGCCACGCGTTTCTGGTCGCCCTTATCGCCGCCCGCCATGCGCACGCCAGGCGTGACGATTAGGAAACCTTTCGGCACAATGTCTCGGATCATGGCGGCTTCAAGCGGGCTAGAGACAACGCCGTCCATGCCAGCGTCGACCGCTTGCTGCGCGCGTTTCAACACTAATGTTTCCGCGTTGTCGTGATAGCCAATGGCTTCGAGCGCGTCTTTATCCAGTGACGTCAGCACGGTAACGCCTAGCAGTTTCAAGCCGCTATCGCCCCGCCCTGCGACGGCGGAGTTCATCACATCGGGTCGTGCGTGTACGGTCAACAGGTCCGCACCTAATCCAGCGATAGAGCGAGTAGCTTTCTCGACCGTTGCGCCGATGTCGTGAAGTTTGAAATCGTAAAAGACATGTTTGCCTTGCGCTTTAAGTTCCTGCCCAAATTCTACCCCGCCAATCGGCAGGAGCTGCAAGCCGATTTTATAGGCGCAAACGCTCTCGCCTAACGTTTCCACTAATCGCCGTGCGTCCTCTACCGTAGGCAGGTCAAGCGCAACATAAAGACGAGGATCAGCGGGAAGGGGCATACTATAGCTCTCTAAATTTTTTGGAATTACCCGACATAATTTTTTGGGCGACGGAATTGGGCAGAATTTGATTTAAAATCGCGACGCATTTATTCACGCTTCCTGGGATGAAAACGGCTTTATTCCGCTCGCAGGCTTCGACGCCTTGCTCGGCACAATCTGCGGCGCTCATCCACATGAAATCGGGCATGCGGTTAACAGCGTCGCGTGTACCGTTGACGTCGTGAAATTCAGTGTAAGTAAATCCGGGGCAAAGCGCGCTGACGTGAACGCCTGTGCCCGCACATTCCATGTTCAAGCTCTCTGAGAATTTAATCAGGTAGCTTTTTACGGCGGCATATAATGTATGACCGTTGGACCCTGGTAAATGCCCCGCAAGGCTAGCGACGTTTATGATACGGCCAAATCCGTTTTCCAGCATAGACGGCAGCACAGCATGAGCCAGTTCGCAGGGCGCGGTTAGCATAAGCTGGTTGAAATTGGCATGATCTTGCCACGGGCTTTTGACATAACCGCCCGGGTGACCATAGCCGGCATTATTCACAAGTCCGTCCACACGCAAACGCTTGGCAGCGATACGTTTCATAAGGTCTTGAGGGGCTTTCGGATCAAATAAATCGGCCGTAAAAATATGGCTTGTTGTGCCAAACTCGGCTTTCAGTTCAGTCGCGAGTTCGATCATCGGTTCTTCGCGGCGGGCCACCAAAGCCAAATCCCAACCCCGCGCCGCATAATCCCGGGCAATCGCTGCGCCAATGCCCGCCGACGCGCCCGTGATAAGACAAAGCCGTGTATCGCGTTTTGACATGCTGCGCTCCTAATATACGGACATATCCGCCAATTGTTTGGCGGATGTAACAGAAACTCGCGGAAGTTCAATCCTTATGGCCGCGTTTGAATTTTTAAGTGCGAAGGGGTAGGGTGGCCTATGTCTATATCTCTTATCATTCTCATTTTTCTTATTTTTATCGTGATCACCGTCGTGCTGCTCTACAATCGTCTCGTCGCCTTGCGGCAAATGAGCGAGAACGGCTGGTCGGATATAGAGGTGCAGCTTAAACGCCGCGCCGATCTGATTCCGCAAATCGTCGCGACGGTGAAGGGCTATGCGGCCCATGAAAAAAGTCTGTTCGTAGACGTCATAGAAAAGCGCAACCAAGCTATGGGCGCGGGGGCGGATACACTCGCGCGCGGGGCGGCGGAAAGCTCGCTCTCTGCGCCTGTTTCAAAATTGATGGCCCTCGCGGAGGATTATCCTGAGTTAAAAGCGAATGAGAATTTTTTGGATTTACAAAATGAGCTGTCAGAGACCGAAGATAAAGTCGAAATGGCGCGCCGGTTTTATAATGGCGCGGTGCGGGAGCTAAACACGAAAATTCAAACTGTGCCGTCAAATTTGATTGCGGGGCCCTTTGGGTTTCGTGCGCGGGAGTATTTTGAAATTTCGACATCTGATGCGGCCATCCCTGCGGTGGATTTTTCATGAAAATCGTCAAGTTCTTTATCTGTCTTTTTATAGGCGTCTTAAGCCTTACCTCGTTTGCGGCTGCTGAAGAAGCGATCCTCTCTTATGATGTCACGATTGATGTTCAGAAAAATGCTGACATCATTGTCACGGAACGCATCGCCGTTCTCTCGCAAGGCAATAAAATTCGGCGCGGTATCTTTCGTGATCTACCGCGCCTTAAAATCGATGAGGGACAGACAATTCCCTATCAATATAAAATCCTCTCCGTCACACGAAACGGTAAAAAAGAACCTTTCAGCCGTGAGAATAAGCGGAACGCCAAACAAATTCGTATTGGCGATGCCGACACATATTTGTCCTATGGGGAACATGTGTATGAAATCACTTACCGCGTGAAAAACGAAATCAGATTTGAAGATGATTATGACGAACTTTATTGGAACGTCACAGGAAATTATTGGGCCTTTCCTATTCGCAAAGCGAGCGCGAAAGTTATCCTGCCAGAAGGCACGGACGCAATTAAAACGATAGAGGCTTTCACAGGTGGTCTTGGGCAAACGGGCGATGATTATAAAACGTTCCTTGAGCCATCCTTAGCTTACTTTCAAACTCTGCGGCCGCTGTCTCCGCACGAAGGTTTGACGGTTTCAGTGATGCTGGATAAAGGTGTCATAGACCCGCTCACTGCGGGCGAGGAGCGCCTGATTTTTTGGTTCAAAAATGGTGCTCTGCTGATCCTCTCGTTCAGCCTTTTGGGTATCCTGATTTATTATGTAATGTCGTGGCGTGCCGTCGGGCGTGACCCAGACAAGCTCCCCGTTTTTGCGCGCTACGGCCCGCCGGAAGGCTACTCCCCAGCGGCGGCTCATTATATTTACCACCGCGGCCTGCGCGGGGATAAAGCTTTGATCGCTACGCTTATTGGGCTTGGCATTAAAAACAGAGTAAATTTAGACGTTAGTAAAAAACGTACGAATATGAGCAAAATATCGGCGTCTCAGTGGGCGGGCAATATTCTCGAAGACGAGGATTTTTTGTTTTCCGCCTTATTCTCTGGACACACAGAAAAAGTTGAACTCGACGGAGACTATAATCCTTCATTCACGGCGGCCTATAAATCCTTGAAAACGCACCTAATCGATGAGTATGCAAGCCCTTATTATAAGTGGAATGGTTTGCGCACTATTTTAGGTGTTGCGGCATCTGTGGCGGCTATAATTTTTGCTATTTCGAATGTGTATGGATCTACCTCATTTAATTTCTTGATTTTATTGTTGGCCCTATTCGTGCTGAATATCGTCTTTATCTTTTTGATGCCTGCGCCAACAAAGAAAGGGCAAAAAATTCGCAGCGAAATCGCGGGCTTTCGACTCTATTTGAAAACAGCCGAAGCAGGCCGTCTGAATGCCGTAGAGGTGGGGAGTAGCGTTCCACCGCCCATGACCAAAGATCGCTACGAAGCCTTTCTTCCTTATGCGGTTGCACTGGGCGTGGAGAAGCCGTGGTCGAAACATTTTGAAAATGTCCTCCCGCGTGAGGCCGAAAATTATAACCCGCATTGGGGTTCATTGTCTTCCGGGCATTATAGAGGTGCGAGTGATTTCTCTAGCGCGCTGACGTCATCGCTAAATAGCGGCGTGGCCTCTGCTATGCCGCAAAGCTCCAGCAGCTCTGGCGGCGGCGGATTTTCCGGCGGCGGCGGCGGCGGTGGAGGCGGCGGGGGCTGGTAGCGCTCTCGTCTTATGAGGCGGCTTGAACCTCTAGCGTTTTTTCACCATAGCAGGTTGCGGGCTACCGATCATAACGCGGCGTGGATAAGAAATTTGAATGTTATTCGCTTTCAGCGTTCGCAGAATAATAAAGTTCACATCGGATGTGAATTTATTCGGTCCATCATCAATTCCCTCGCACCAAAACTCTAGGGCCATGTTTACGCCAAATTCCCCAAAGCCGCGCATCTCTAGGCTTGGTTTATCCGGCGAGGACAGCACATCTGGATTTTTCAAAATCTCTGGCATGAGGATGTCTTCAAGCGTGTCTAAATCCGTTTCGAAATCGACGGTGAAGTTAACTTCATAGCGCTGGAGTGGGTCTTCATGTGTCCAGTTCTCATAGGCGGATTCGGTGAACATCGTATTGGGCACCATGATGTCTTTGCCGTCCGCCGTCAGGACTGTTGTCGATCGCATATTAATCGCGCGCACCCGCCCATAACGACCATCCTCAAGGCTGATGAAATCACCGACTTTGACGGAGCGATCAAACAGAATGATGAGGCCCGAGATAAAGTTTGCGGCAAGAGGCTGGAGGCCAAATCCAATCCCAAGGCCAATCGCCGACATAATGACGACGAGACCAGAGAGCGGGATACCCGCAAAGCTTAGCACCAATACAAAGATAATAATGAACAGCAAAATTTGGAACATCTTCGCAGCGACTTCGCGCGTTGTGACATCCAAGCCGTCTTGAGCGCGGATCGTGTCTTGGCCTTTATTATTTGTGATATTTCCAATCCAAAAGAAAAGTCCGCCAAACAAGCCAAGCTTGATGAGCGTCATCACCGTAATCGGTGTATCGCCCATCACCATGATTTGCGTGCTTTCGAGTAGATTTACGAAATCGTCAAAATAGCCAATGACGGCCAAAAGTGCGAGCGGGACGAGCGTCCATGTCGCAAGCTTGCGAATAAGCGGATTAGATATATAAGTTTTGATCGCTGAAAACAGAAGGAAGACAATCGCGAAACCTTGCGCGATTTTTACGGCCCAATCCTGCCCGAAATTAGGCATGGCTTTGAGGGCGGCTGCCGCGCCCGTCAGTAGGCCAACAAAAATGATAGGCCGTAGGAAATTTCTCGCGCGATAAATGATTTCGCGTATGGCGTGAAACTTCACGTCTTTTTGCGGCAGTTTCGACCAAAGCGGCACGCGCCGTTTAAGCTGCCGCGCGGCCATAGCCGAGAGGAAAAAGGCCGCAATAATAGCCGCGAGCTGCGCGAGGAAGGCGGGGCTTTTGCTCCAAGCGATGATCTGCGCGAGGAGCTCTTGTGCTTTGGCTTTGATCGCGTCGGGCGTGAATTTTGACGGCGTCTCAACAGCCTCAATTTCCGCCGCCGCCTCTTCTGCGGCTTTGGCGGCTTCAAGCGTGTTTTTCTGATCCGCGAGGGCATCTAATATGGCGAGGTCGGCTTTGGCCCGCGCTTCAAAGGCGGCCCGTAGCGCGTCCGTTTGTTGCGCTTCTGGGATGTCCGAAAGGTCTGGCGTTGCGGTCTGGGCTGTATCCGCCGCAGAGGGCGTTTGTGCCTGCGCGAGCGGCGCTGACAGGCCAATCATCCAAAATGCCATCCAAAATATGGTTATGTTCGCAAAAATACGCCCCATGATTGCTCCCCCGTTAAAATATTCGGTTCGTGATAGAACGAAGCCCTATCTTTTGTAAACGCTTATGCGCTAAGACCGAGCAAAATGTGACAGAGAAAAGGTCTTTCGTGATGAGTAAACCGCGCAAAGTTGTTTTAGCCTATTCAGGTGGCTTAGATACATCCATTATTTTGAAATGGTTGCAAGAAGAAAAGGGCTGTGAGGTTGTTACTTTCACGGCGGATTTGGGGCAGGGCGAAGAACTTGAACCCGCGCGCCGCAAGGCCGAAGCGCAAGGCGTGAAAGAGATTTTCATTGATGATCTGCGCGAAGAATTTGTGCGCGATTTCGTCTTCCCCATGTTCCGCGCGAATGCGCTTTACGAAGGTTTATATTTGCTCGGGACGTCAATCGCGCGTCCACTTATTTCCAAGCGCCAGATCGAGATCGCCCACCAAGTTGGCGCGGATGCCGTTTGCCATGGTGCGACGGGTAAGGGCAATGACCAAGTACGTTTTGAGCTTGGCTATTACGCCCTCGATCCAGAGATCAAAGTCATCGCGCCGTGGCGGGAATGGGATTTGAACTCGCGTACGAAGTTGATCGAATATGCCGAGAAGCACAATATCGAAATCGCGACGGACAAACGCGGCGAAGCCCCGTTCTCTGTGGACGCTAATTTATTGCATACGTCGTCCGAAGGCAAAGCGCTCGAAGACCCTGCCGTCGAAGCGCCTGAATTTGTCTATCAACGCACGGTCAGCCCCGAAGCGGCGCCAGACAAAGCGACCTATATTGAAGTGGGTTTTGAACGCGGTGACGCTGTGTCGATCAACGGCGTAGAGATGACGCCCGCGACATTGCTAACGCGTCTGAACGAGCTTGGCGGTGAAAACGGCATTGGCCGTTTAGACTTGCTCGAAAATCGCTACGTCGGCATGAAATCTCGCGGGATTTATGAAACGCCGGGCGGCACAATCCTTCTGAAAGCGCACCGCGGCATAGAGCAAATCACAATGGATAAAGGCGCGATGCACCTCAAGGACGAGCTCATGCCGCGCTATGCTGAGATCATTTACAATGGTTATTGGTACTCACCTGAGCGCGATATGCTCCAAGCCGCAATTGATAAAAGCCAAGAGCTGGTAGCAGGAACCGTGCGCCTGAAACTCTATAAGGGCAGCGTCACGATTGTGGGCCGTAGCTCGCCTTACTCGCTCTATTCGCAAGAGCATGTGACCTTCGAAGAAGACGATGTTTACGATCAGGCGGATGCGGGCGGATTTATCAAAATCAATGCGCTGCGTTTGCGCCTGCTTAAGGCACGTGACCGCAAAGCGGGACGTAACACTTAAGACGGCCCTCTAATTTGTGAGGGCCTATGTCCTTTGATCTTTGGATTGCACTTGTCGCCCTGTTTGGCGTTGGGGGATTAACCCCCGGTCCAGCGGTGATGCTCGTGCTAGCGTCATCATTTCGTTACGGATTTAAGCCCGCCATGCTGCCAGCCCTCGGCATTGCAGCGGCGAATGTATTTTGGCTTTTGCTTGCAGCGTCTGGCGCTGCCTCTTTGGCTGCCCTTTACCCCAAAGGGTTTTTAGCCTTAAAAATAGCGGGCCTTTTAGTCATTTTTTATCTGGCGATTACGACGATATTTGGCGCGCTCCCAAATCTAGATGATAATGAAACCGAAGCCCCGCAACGCGGTAAATTATTTATACGTGGGTTTGCGCTACAAATTTCTAGTCCTCTGCCGCTTGTATTCTTTGGGCTTTTATTACCAGCATATTTCGTAACATCACAACCGATGGCCCCGCAGCTATTGATAATGTTCATCACGGTTACGGTCACAGAATTATGGGGATTGGCTGTTTATGCTTATGGCGCGCAGTCTATTAGGCGGTATTTACGATCACCCAAAGCGGCTCGTGTGTTTAATATTATAATCGGCGTAGTGATGATGGCGTCGGGCCTTTGGGCGATTTTAAGCACGGTTGATCACGCTGGGCTTCCGACATAAACAAGCGTAAACGCAAAGGATAATGTCATGAATATACTTAACCCAAAAGACGCCGCCGCGGATTTACCTGGATGGACAGGCGGTGATGATTTTATCACCAAGGTTTTTAAGTTTGACGATTTCGCTCATGCTTTCGGCTTTATGACGCGTATTGCGATCATCGCAGATAAGATGGATCACCATCCTGAATGGTTTAATGTCTATAACCGCGTTGATGTCACGCTGACGACGCATGATGCGGGCGGGGTGACGGACAAAGATGTCACGCTGGCCGAAGCAATGGAAAAGGCAGCGAGATAGTGACGGCGCGTCTGTCAGTCTGTGTTTTTGGCGCGGGATCTATCGGGCTTTACCTTGGCGGACGTCTCGCGAGCGGCGGGGCGGATGTATGTTTTGTTGGCCGCGAGCGGATTGGCAAAGCCTTGAAGACCGACGGACTGACGCTCACCCATTTTGAAAAAGCTCCCATCACGCTCTCGCCAGAACAATTTACCTTTGCCGCGAGCGCAGGGGAGGCGGCGGAAGCCTTGTCCCACGCCGACGTGGTTTTGGTCTGCGTGAAATCCCAAGACAGCGCAGATGCCGCTACGGAGCTGGCAGGTCATATTCGCGCCGATGCTTTGGTTGTTAGTTTCCAAAATGGCGTGAGTAATGCACCTGTTCTGCGCGATGGTCTTTCAGGCACGCTTAATGATAGCGGAGCCGTGGCGGGCGCCGTTGTGCCGTTTAACGTCACGCAAACCTCGCCGACGAGCTGGCATTGCGGTACTGATGGCGCGTTAACGGTTGAAGACACAGGTCATGCGGCGCAGGCGAAATTGCTCGATATCTTCCGCGCCGCCGACCAACCCGCAGAACTATCAAGTGATATTCTCGCTGTGCAATGGGGGAAGCTTTTGGTGAACCTGAACAATGGCCTCAACACATTATGGGGCGGAACGCTCAAAAGCGGCCTGATGCAGCGCGATTACCGCAAAGCTATGGCGCTACAAATCGAAGAGGCGCATGGCGTCTTGGCGCAGGCGGGTATCACGCCAGCCGAATTTGGCGGGGTGAGCATTACGAAAATGCTCAAAATTTTGCGTCTGCCTAACTTTATCTACGGTTTCATTATGAAGCGCGTTGTGAAAATAGACGCCGCTGCGCGTTCCTCCATGCTCGATGATTTGGAAGCGGGCAAAGCCTGCGAGATTGATTATTTGCAAGGCGAGGTGGTTTCGCTCGCGCGCAAACACGGCGTGCCTGCGCCGATTAATCAGGCCGTGATGGAGGCTGTGAAAACGGCCTTTGCGAACGGAACATCACCAAAACTTCGCGGCACAGAGATTTTTGCAATGATACAGACGGCTGTGATTTCAAATGTGCTAGAGAAAGCAGGTTTGGGCGATATGGAATTCTCCATTCAGCAAGGCGGTCTGCGCGGGCCAAAATTTTAAACGCTGAGTGATTTTTGAATATGGCGGGAATGTCTTTCATTCGGCCAAGCTTGTTAAGGTTTGACTAACCATAATTTGAACGATGTGTGTTTCGTTTTATGGACAGATTAACTTTCATTCGCTTATTGTTGTTAACACCTTAGTAAGAGATGGCGGAAACGGCTTTCAAACGCCTGTTTTGCTTAGGGTTTGATTAACCATAAATCGGCATAGTGCCGATATGGAAACACTCGCCGTAGAAATGTTGATCGAACCGGGGGCGGAAGCGCTCATTGAAAAAATGGGCAAACGTCTTGGCACCAAAGCGCGCTCCAAAGTCATGGATAAAACGCTCGATTTAATTCGGCAGGATTATCATATCTCCATAGTCACGGCGTGGTTCTCCGAAGATCGCTTCGCGCCGTCTCGCCGAACAACCGTGCGAGTATCGCGAGAAAATGCGGATTATCTGACGGCGCTGGCGCAAGCAATCGGCAAGGGCCGCCCTGCCGTCTTACTCGATCTCGTCTATTTCGCCGCTGTTAATCTGAGCCATGATGATTTGGAAAGCATGGCGGCGTAGTGACAGCCCTAAGCGCGATATTGGTTTTGCTGTTCGCGCTCTGGTTAATGACCGTCAGCCTCTTCATGTTAGCCAAACCACAAAAATCACTCGACATTTTAAAACTCATGGGCAGCTCCGCGCCGATACATTTCGGAGAAGTCATTCCGCGTTTTTTCTTCGGGCTTGGCGTGTTCGGAATAGCGGCCACGCAAGCCTATCCGATAATTTGGAAAACCTGCGGCGGGTTTTTATCCGTAAGCGCCATTGCGCTGATGCTCGCGCCGCGCCGATGGCATCATGCCTATTCGCGCTATTGGGGTGAGCGGATGAGGCCCGCACACATTAGGATGTGCGCGCCTATCTCTTTGATTTTAAGTGCTTATCTGGCGTGCGCCGCGATAAAGTTACTGGCTTAGCTCTCTAGGCTCGCCCGAAGCACGTCTTCTTGCGGCATCCCAATTGCGTGGAAACCGCCGTCAACGTGGTGCGTTTCACCCGTGCAAGACAGTCCCAAATCAGACAGCAAATAAAGCGCAGCGCCTGCCACGCCTTTTGAATCTGTGTTGTCCTGCATCGCGCTGGCGGCTTTGTTGAAACGGAACATGTGGCGTCCTGATCCAATGCCTGCCGCCGCGAGTGTTTTAATCGGGCCAGCTGAGATGGCGTTGGCGCGAATGCCGCGCGGACCGAGGTCGGCGGCGATGTAACGTGTCGACGCTTCGAGGGCCGCTTTCGCCACGCCCATGACATTGTAATTTGGGATGACGCGCTCAGAACCGAGGTAAGTCAGCGTGACCATTGATCCGCCCTCTTCCATCATCTCAGAGGCGCGGCGCGCAGCATCGACAAAGCTATAGGCAGAGATATTAAGCGCAGAGGCGAAACCGTCGCGCGTCGTGTTTTCAATAAACGACCCCGCCAGTTGGTCTTTGCCCGCAAAGGCAATCGCGTGCACGAGGAAATCGATCTTGCCCCATTTGGCTTTGATCTCGCCAAAGGCCGCGTCCATGCTGGCGTCATCGGTGACGTCGCACTGCACGAGGATGTTTTCGCCGCCGTCAATGGCGACGGATTCCGCGAGTGGTTTCACGCGGCGGAGCAGGGCGTCGCCTTGGTATGTGAAAGCAATCTCTGCGCCTTGCGCCGCGAGCTGCTGCGCGATGGCCCAAGCGATAGAATTTTTATTCGCGACGCCCATGATAAGGCCGCGTTTGCCAGCCATGAGGTTGCCAGTTGGAAATGCTTGATCGGACATGGTGTTTACCTTTTTAACAGGGATGATGTCTTTATATAGGAACGATTTTCGCGGTTTAAACCTTGCCGAAAATCACGCTGCCATTTGTTCCGCCAAAGCCAAAACTATTGGACATGAGGGATTTCAATTCCGCTTCGCGCGTTTCCGTAACGATGTTCAGTTTCGGAAGCTCTGGATCAAGGTCATAGACATTGATCGACGGGGCGACGAAACCGTTTTTCATCATCAACAGGCTGTAGATCGCTTCTTGCACGCCTGCTGCGCCGAGACTGTGGCCTGTCATTGATTTCGTCGCGGAAATCATCGGGCCTTCGGGGCCGAACACGCGAGAGATCGCGCCTGTTTCGGCCACGTCGCCAACGGGCGTAGAGGTCGCGTGCGGGTTGATGTAATCAATCGTCGAAACGCCAGCGTCTTTGAGGGCATTGCGCATGGCGCGCTCTGCGCCTTCGCCGCTTGGCGCGACCATATCATAGCCATCAGATGTGGCGGCATAGCCTGTCACTTCGGCGTAAATTTCCGCGCCGCGAGCTTTGGCGTGTTCATATTCTTCGAGGACAAGCATGCCTGCACCGCCTGCAATCACAAAGCCGTCGCGATTGACGTCAAAGGCGCGGCTGGCGGTTTCAGGCGCGCCATTATACTTGCTGCTCATCGCGCCCATCGCGTCAAAGAGCGCGGTCATCGCCCATTCGAGCTCTTCGCCGCCGCCCGCAAACATGATGTCTTGCTTGCCCCATTGGATTTGCTCTGTCGCCGCGCCGATACAATGTAGTGACGTCGTGCAGGCCGATGTGATGGAATAGTTCACGCCTTTGATTTTGAAATGCGTCGCCAGCGTGGCCGATAATGTCGAAGACATGGCCTTAGGCACAGCGAACGGCCCAATGCGTTTCGGGCTGTTGTTTTTACGTGTGATGTCGGCGGCGCGCACGATCTCAATGGCGGACGGGCCGCCTGAGCCTGCGATAATGCCTGTGCGCTCATCGCTGATTTGTTCTTCGGAAAGGCCCGCGTCATCAATGGCTTGCTGCATAGCAACTGCCGTCCAGCCCGCGCCTTCGCCCATGAAACGGAACGAACGTTTATTGACATGTTCTTTGGGGTTTAATGTCGGACGGCCAGAGATACAGGATTTAAACCCCAGCTCTGTTTGTTTCTCGTCCGTCTTAATGCCGCTTCGGCCCGCCTTTAGGCTCTCTGTGACTTCCTTTGCGTCATTGCCAATGCAAGACACAATTCCCAAACCTGTAACAACAACACGTCGCATAGCAGACTCCTATTTCAAACCAGTTATCTTAAGTCAGTTATTTCAAATCAACTATTTCAAATCGGCGGGTTTAAATAATCCGACGCGCAGGTCTTTGGCTTTATATATAACCTTGCCATCTGCTTCCAAGACGCCGTCTGCGATCCCAAGGACCAGCTTACGGCGAATGACGCGCTTGATATTGATACGGTAGGTGACTTTTGTAATATCTTGCGTAACTTGACCCGTGAATTTGAGTTCCCCGACGCCGAGCGCGCGGCCACGGCCCGGTGATCCAGACCAGCCCAACCAAAAGCCGACGAGTTGCCACATGGCGTCAAGGCCCAGGCAGCCCGGCATGACGGGATCGCCTTTGAAATGACAATCGAAAAACCAAAGGTCCTTTTTGATATCCAGTTCCGCGATAATTTCGCCTTTATCATATTCACCGCCTGTGTCCGCGATGTGATTGATACGGTCGAGCATCAACATAGGCGGAAGGGGGAGCTTGGCATTTTCTGGGCCAAATAGCCCAACTTCGCCGCTGGTGATGAGGTCATCATAATCGTAGGAGGATTCAATTTTAATCATAATTTTAAAGGCCCTAATTTACTGCGCACCCTAGACGCTTGCTTGTTAAACTCAAGCCCCATTAGGGGGGTATGGGGACGGAATTATGTCACAAAAGGGTTGGCAAATGGTGGGATTTACACCCAAATTAATGGGTCTCGACAAAAACGATAGTATAATTTAGAATGGGTCTAAACTAGAGGCGAGTTACACGTAATGTCACTTGAAACTTTACATCGTGAAAAGCTCTTAACGGCTGGGTTGCGCCCAACGCGGCAGAGACTTTTGTTGGCGAGGTGGTTGTTTTCGGGTGAGGATAAACATTTCACAGCCGAAGATGTTTATAAGCAAATGTGCCAAGCCCAAGAAAATGTTTCCCTAGCGACAATATATAATACGTTAAATGCGTTCACGGAATCTGGCTTGTTAACTACCGTGTCTGTGGATGCCGGCCGACTATATTACGATACAAACACTCACCTACATTATCATATCTATGATGAAAGCTTGAAACAGCTCTCTGATATTAAAGCCGATAGCGTAAAAATCACGGGTTTGCCGACCTTGCCAAAAGGGCAAAGGCTTGAAAGCGTCGATATTATTATTCGAACAAAGTCTGAAGAGACGCCAGCTTAGTTTAAAGTTTCGGCGCCCCAGACATCGGCTTTTTTTACCCAGCCTTTATATTCACTACTTGATGTAATGCGGCACCACGTCTCATTACAACTTTCGAGCATCAAAAGGGTTTCTTCGTCTGTTACGGCGATTTTTCTCGACGACTGGCTAGGTTTTTTGTGAATGACGGTCTCGCGGATCGTGATAAGATGACGGCGACCAGTTAAGCCCGCTCTGTAAACCCAGCTTTCATCTCCTTTGTAATCTCTAACTTTGCGCCACATATCTGTTTCCGCAACGATAATAACAGGAAGACCTTTTCTTCGATATTGCCATTTAATTGAATGGTTGCGACTAGGGCCCATGCGTCCGTTTACTTTGGTGAATTTAAGAGAGACATAACGGGGCACATCAAAGCCTGAAGGCGTCTTCTGGGCCGATACGTGATGGATATTTTTTACGCTTGGTATGGGCTGACGTATAATAATGCGTTCGGCCGTATTTTTATCTTGCGCATGAACAGACGGCCCATACGCGAATAGGGCATTGGGCAGAGCTATCGCTAAAATTGTCCAAATTGATTTCACGTTTGCGCCAATGTGCTTCAATGCTAAATTATGCCTAAGCGGCTCTTGTCTAGGGGCAAAGATAACCAAAGAGTTTAAACGAGGGGTAAAGATAAAGCCTTCATTAACAGTTTCACGAACAATTTATTGTGAAACTTAGCTTTGGCGCTTGAAATATTACCTGTTTCAGCGTCTTTTGTGTTTATGAATCAATCTACGCGCTCTCTTCTTCCTGCTCATCCACATGTTGTGGTCACGCGGCAGTTACCCGAAGATATTGAAGCCCGCCTGACAGACTTATTTGGGGCGAAGTTAAATTGTACGCCAGACGCATTATCTCAAGATGATTTAAAATCCGCTGTGGCAAAAGCACATGTGCTTGTACCCACAGTAACTGACCGTATTGATGCGGACGTGATCGCGGCAGCGGGAAGCCAACTAAAGTTAATTGCAAACTTTGGGGCGGGCACCGAACATA
>JBMYWT010000050.1:0-20007 GCA_049607665.1 Maricaulaceae bacterium | reverse complement strand
TATCAATACTAACTCGCGTCGACTCGCCCGTTCAAATTTACTTGGTAGAGCGCCGTTTTATATGGGAGGTTTTATGAATTTGGCACAACGTTTTGGGACAGGGCTTGTCCTCTCTACGGGAATGACATTTGGATTGGGCGTTATGATGGCTGCTCTTATTCGCACGCATTTCACAGCTGCGCCTGTAATGCAGGCCAGTAATTTTGACATTAATCCCGTTGTTATGGATGAACCGCCCGTGATTAAACGACGACGAATAGAGCCGCTTAAGAAAGTTGAAATTCCGCCAGCGACGCCGCGTATTGAAACGCAAGTTGCGGCTAAGGTGAGCGAGCCTATTGCGACAGTTCACGCCGCGAGCCTTGATTGGAAACCACCAAGGCTTGCGCGAAATGACTTCTCTATTGCTGTGTCTGATACAGATCTACAGCCCATCCTAAGGCCTGCGCCGTCTATGCCGCCGCGCGCGGAACGTTCGGGTCATTGCAATATGTTATTTGACGTCACTGCCGAAGGGCAGCCCTATAATGTTCAGGTAAAATCTTGTTCGCAAAAATTGTTTGAACGGGCTTCTGTGAAAGCTGTCGCCAAATGGCGGTACCGTCCAGAGGTGGTCAACGGGCAGGGCGTTACACGCCGCGGGCTTCAGAATAAAATTACATTCCATCTTACGGATGCAAATGGCTATATTATTCCGGAATAGAGCGGCTCAGCGGTAATGTGAGCGGGGTAATCGTGACATAAATTCAAAAGTTAACACATCATAAACGCTCCCTATTTATGCCTAGGGTAAGCCTTTGAGGATGAATTATGTCGGCCCCTTTAAATGCACGCCCTATGCCTATTCCGCCAGGGGCCCGTCCTACAGGGCAGGGCGCGCCGCAACAGGCTATGCCTGCCCAGGGGCCAATGCCGCCACATCCGGCTCCTGCGCAGCATATAGCGCCGCTCCCCGTTGCGTCACCACCTATTGCCACTATGGCTCCGCCGCCTGCGGCGCCAATGCAAGCCGCCCCGCAAGTGCCCACGCCTTATGTGCATACCGCGCAAGCACAAGCGGCGCAAATGCAAGCTATTAAACCGCCAACCTTGACCGCAGACATTCGGCGGTCTTTGGCAAAGCGCCTTTCTGATGTCATTTGCATTCCGGGGAGCCAGCTCCCGCCGCAAGAGCGTAATATGGCGGGGGACATATTGGTTGAAATGCTGCGCGACGCGGATGAAAGTTTGCGCGAAAGCGTTGCCAAGCGCCTTGTCATGTTAAACGAAGCGCCGCGTACAATCTTGGTGATTTTAGCCAAAGACAATATCGACGTGGCGCGCCATGTTTTAGAGGAAAGCAAGAGTCTTACAGATTCGGATCTTATCCAGATTGCGCGCAAAGTCACAACAGAGCATCGCACCATTATTGCGAAAAGGCGCCATGTGTCAGACGCCGTTGTTGATACATTAGTAGAGTTTTTAGAAGAGCCCGTGGTTGAAACACTTTTGGCAAATAAAGGCGCAGGATTTAGCGAGACGGCATTACAGCGCATTTTGGCCGTTTCCCGAAACCATAGAGCCTATGTCGACCTATTGGCTGACCGTGTAGAATTGCGGCCGTCGCATGGTTTGTCTATGTTTTGGTGGGCAGATGCTAAGGCGCGGAAGAAAATTTTGAAACGTTTTGGCGTGACGCGAAATGTTCTACAAGAAAGCTGCGCTGATATTTTCCCCAAAGCGGCGCAAGACGGATGGTCTGATCCTGCCGTGCGTAAGGCATTGCAATTTATCGAACGTCGTCAACGAAACCGCGCCGCAATTGAACGCTCTCACTTTGAGGGGCTAGAGCAAGCGATTGATACGGCCGAAGCCGAAGGCCTCACGCGGCCTGTGACGGAAGAAATTTCGTATATGTCGGGCGTGAAACCCGCGACAGGCGCGCAAATTTTAACCGATAAAGGCGGGGAGGGCGTCGCTATTTTATGTAAAGCACCAGGCCTCAAGCGCGAATATCTAGCCAAATATTGGCGTGCTTTGCGCCGTCCGACACATGACGAACACGGCAAAGATCATCCGGATTTCGCACGTATCGTATCTGTATATGACAGTATTTCGACGGACAAAGCACAAACCATATTGCGTTATTGGAATTGGTCGCTGACGTCCGCGCTTAATGAGGATGTTATGCGCTATATTAAACAAGGCATGCTTCCCAAAGAGGAGGACTTTGGCGCGGCGGCGATTACGGCGGCGCTCGTCTTTGGACAACGCGACGATTAAAAGTAGAGTTTTACACGAAAATCCTCAAAAATTCTCAATTTCTATGACGGAGATGTCTTCCCTCTGAGCCTTATGCCGTTTAGAGGATGAAAGGCTATGTAGAATCGGCTAAAGGCCTCACATTGCGATAAATGGTGGAGAGATACGTGTTACGATATGGTCTTGTATTGACGGCGGCTTTAGCGGCTTTTTGGATTATCTTGTCTGGTTATTTTACAGGCATGTTGCTGACATTGGGTGTTATATCCATTCTAACCGTTTTGTTCCTCTGTGCGCGTATGGGGATTTTGGACGAAGAGACATCACCTTATCTCCATATCCCAAAAACATTATCTTATTATGTCTGGTTGTTCCGCGAAATTTTTAAGGCAAACATTACGGTCGTACGCGCCGTTTTAAATCCCGACCTTGTCGTGTCGCCTAAGATGACGCGTGTTCCGATTAACCGCCACACAGATATGGGCGCAGTGATGTTTGCCAATTCCATCACGCTTACGCCGGGCACTGTTAGCGTCGAAATGAATGATGATGATATCCTCGTTCACGCTCTCCTAACTGAAATGTCAAATCCAGATGATTTTGCCGAAATGGGGAGCCGTGCCGGTTGGTCCGTGGGCGAAATTAAAGACGCATATCACGCAAAAGAGCAGGAGGCGTAAATGGTAACAAGCAGCACATTCATGGCCGCCGCAACATTTGGCATGGGATCAACCATGGCATATTTTAATTTGGGCGTGGCTTTTTTTCTTTTAATCAGCATGGCGTTGATGTTGGGGCGTTTGCTCACGGGGCCTACGCTTTATGATCGCCTCTTGGCTGTAAACTCTTTTGGAACAAAAACAGTTTTGTTCCTATGTGTGTTTTGTTTTGTGATTGGCCGTCCAGACGGCGTTGATATTGCTATTCTCTATGCGCTTATGAATTTCATCGCGACAATCGCTGTGCTGAAATTCTTTAGCTATAAAGCTTTGGGCGTCTCTTTGGATAATAAAGAGGGAGGCCGCTCATGAGCACGTTTTCTATAATCATCATGGCCGCAAGTGAAACTGTACATCACGCTAGTGATCCCATTAACTGGGAACCTATTTTAACAGGGCTGCGCGCAGTGATTGCGGGCGGCTCTATTATTGCCGGTATGTTCTTTGTCTTGGCGGGGACGCTTGGCGTATTGCGGCTTCCTGATTTTTACACACGGCTTCACGCGGCAGGCATGACGGATACGCTTGGCGCAGAATTAATTTTGGTGGGATTGATTATCCAATCTGGATTTACGCAAATGAGCCTAAAGCTCGCCTTAGCGTCTTTCTTTTTGCTGCTCACTAGCCCAACCGCGACGCATGCTGTGGCCAATGCAGCCTATAAGGCTGGTTTGAAGCCTAAGCTTGGGAAATATAAAGCCCCCGCGTTAGACGCAATTGCGGCGCCAAAGGGAGGACAATAATGCCTTCGACACTTATCCTTGATGTAGGCTTGATGGCAATATTGGTTGTCGTCGCTTGCGCGATTGTACGTTTGCGGTCTTTGTTCGCGATTGTAATGCTCCAGGGTGTTTATAGCCTTGTGTGCGCGGCTTGGTTCGTCTCGCTTGATGCTGTTGATGTGGCCTTTACAGAGGCTGCTGTGGGCGCGGGAGTTTCGACCGTCTTAATGCTCTCTGCTATGTTGCTAGCGGACCGCGAAGCAAAGCCAATCCCAAAAGAGCGCCAGCTTATTCCTTTGGTTGTGGTGGTTCTCGCGGGGCTTGCGATGTTTTACGCTATTGGCGACATGCCAGCTTATGGCGATCCGCATTCTCCCGCTAATAGCTATGTGGGTATGAACTATATTGCGCGTACGGCCGAAGAAATACATATTCCAAATGTCGTCACTGCAGTCCTCGCTAGCTATCGTGGTTATGATACATTTGGCGAAACGGTTGTTATCTTCGCGGCGGGTCTTGGCGTGCTTTTGCTCCTCGGTCTGAATGGCAATGCAGGGAAATGGCGCGCGCAGCCCAATGGCGTAGACATTTCCTGTCAGCCTTCCCCGTCAGCGCAAGTGCCCGCTACCCCTGCACCTTTAACGCCCAAAAAGGCTGTTGTAAAAACGGCGGCAGTGAAAAAGGCAGCTCCTAAAAAAGTGGCGGCTAAGAAGGTGCCTGCGAAAAAGGCACCAGCGGAAAAAGCGACAACTAAAAAAACGGCAACGCCTAAAACCGCTGTAAAAAAGACAACGGCTACAAAAACGGCGGCTAAGAAACCTGCTGCGCGCAAACCGCGCGCCAAGAGCGGAGGCACATCATGAACCCGCACGTGATATTACGCGTTGTCTCTAAGCTGCTTATCCCGCTTATCGCGCTCTATGCTCTCTATGTTCAATTCCATGGTGATTTCGGCCCGGGCGGCGGTTTTCAAGCTGGTGTAATTTTGGCCGCATCGGTCATTTTATACGCTCTTATTTTTGGCCTAGATGCCGCAAAGAAAGCGGTTCCGCCTGCGGCTGTCCGTATTGGCATGACAATGGGCGTGCTGCTTTATGGCGGTACTGGCCTTGTGACATGGGCGCTTGGCGGACGTTTTCTTGATTATGGCGTGCTTGCACATGATGCGGCCCACGGTCAACATTACGGTATTTTAGCGGTTGAACTTGGCGTTTTATTTGCCGTGACCAGCGTTATGGTCGCTATTTTTTATGCGTTCGGTTCTCGCCAACCTGACCTAACAGATGAGGATTGGTAATGTTGTCTGCTATCTTCGAACAATATAATTATGCCGTTGTCATTATTTTGATGATGACAGGGCTTTATGTCGTGTTTGCGAATAATAATTTGATCAAGAAACTTGTTGGCTTGTCCGTTTTTCAAACCTCCGTCTTTTTGCTCTACATTACCATAGGCAAGGTCGAGGGCGGACAGCCGCCTATCGTCGCCGATAGCCATGCAGATGCGAGCGATATTTTAAATGAAACGGTTCTCGTTGCGAGCGCAGCAGAAGTGCCAACACATGGCGGTCATCACGCGGCAGAAGTTCTCTATTCTAACCCGCTCCCGCACGTTTTAATCCTCACTGCTATTGTGGTGGGCGTGGCGACATTGGCGATTGGGCTCGCGCTTGTTGTGCGTATTCGCGAAGTCTATGGCACGATCGAAAAAGACGACATGGACGCACTTGATTACCAATATAATCTCGAAGGTACGGCAGACTGATGGATATTTTGTCTTACACACCAGAGTGGGTGTTGACCCACGGCGCGGCGTTCATTGTTGTTCTACCGCTCTTAATGGCGGCTATAGTGGCCATTATGCCAAGCGAGCGCCTTGCGTGGATCACGGCAATGATTGTCACGCTCCTCTGTAGCCTTTGCGCGTTTGCTTTATTGGCTGTCATACTCGGCGGGGATAGCATTACCTACGCCATGGGTGGATGGGATCCACCTTACGGGATAGCTTATGTTGTTGACGGCTTAAGCGCTCCTGTGTTGCTCCTGATTTCTGCTATGGGCGTGTTGTGTACACTTTATGCTCTACCGGCTGTCAGAGCCGAAGTTGAACCCAAGAAGCGCGCGCCTTTTTACGCCGCTTTCCTTGTTTGTTTTGCCGGCCTATTGGGCATGGTTATTACGGGCGATGCGTTTAACGTTTTCGTCTTCCTCGAAGTCAGCTCTATTTCAACATATGTTCTTGTCGGCATGGGCGCGAGCCGTGACCGCCGCGCTTTGGCCGCGAGTTTTAACTATCTTATTCTCGGCAGTATCGGCGCGACCTTCTTTGTGATCGGTCTTGGTTTCCTTTATATGGAAACAGGGACGCTCAATATGGCCGATATGGCGCGTATCCTCGCAGACCTCGATGGCGGCTCGCGCGTTGCGCAAGTGGCCTTTGGTTTCATTATTATTGGCCTCGGTCTTAAACTCGCTATGTTCCCGCTGCACATTTGGCTGCCGGGGGCCTATGCGCATAGCCCAAGTTTTGTGACGGTGTTCCTTGCCTCTACCGCGACCAAAGCAGCGCTTTATTTGCTGCTACGTTTCACCTTTACGATTTTCGACGTCAGCTTTGATTATGTTGCCACAGTGGTAATGAGCCTTCTCGTCGGCTTTGGCGTGGTCGGCATGATGCTAGCCAGTCTTCAGGCAATTTTCCAAACAGATGCGCGGCGCACGCTGGCATATTCATCTGTCGCCCAAGTTGGCTATATGCTTTTAGGGGTTGGCCTGGGAACAGCAGCAGGCGTTGCGGCAGGTTATCTGCATCTTTTAAATCATGCGGTTATCAAAGGTGGTCTTTTCATCGCTATAGGCGCATTTTGGTATCGCTTTGGGATCACACGTATTTCTGATTTCAAAGGCCTGTCCAAGACTATGCCGCTCACAATGGGGGCGTTTACAATTTCGGGTCTATCTTTGATCGGTGTGCCGTTCACAGCGGGGTTTGTCTCTAAGGTAAACCTAGTGATGGCAGCTGCGGATAAAGGCTGGTGGTGGGCTGTTGGCGTGATTGTCATTACGTCTGTGCTCGCAATTATCTATATTGGTAATATGTTGCGCATGGCATATTTTGAAAACCCACCTGAAATCGATGGCGTCGTTGTCGCGCGTAACGAAGCACCGCTTATGATGCTTATTCCTATGTGGATTTTAGCGCTCTTATCTATCGCGATTGGTATTAACGCAGACTTCCTAACTGAGGTTGCTAACGGCGCGGCAAATGTCCTGCTGCCTGTAATGAGCGGAGGCGCGTCATGACCTATAACGCTCAATCGGCTATGGCGCTTTTACTGATTATTCCGCTAATCGCTGCCGGGCTTATTTATGTTCTTCGTAACCGCCCTAATCTACGCGAAGCGGTGACATTAATTGCTGGCGTGATGCTCTTGCTCAACGTCGCGCATCTTATCATGATGGTGGCGCATGGCGCGCGGCCGACATTGCACCTTGGGACATTCGCGGGGCGTTTTGACGTTAAGCTTGTCCTCGAACCGCTAGGCGCGACATTTGCCGCGATTGCTAGCTCGCTCTGGATCCTCAATTCACTTTTCGCCATTGGTTACATGCGCGGCAATAAAGAAAAACACCAAGCCCGCTTTTACGGCTTTGTCGCTATCGCGATTGCGGCGGCGATGGGCATTGCAGGGGCAGGGAACCTCATCACGCTCTTCATTTTCTACGAAGCGCTGACGCTCTCAACCTTCCCGCTCGTGACCCACAAAGGCGACGCCAAAGCGCTGCGCGGCGGTACAATTTACGGCATGATCTTGATGGGCACATCGCTGGCTCTTTTCCTGCCTGCCATCATCGGCACGCAAGTCATCGCAGGGACAACGGACTTTATGGTCGGCGGCGTTTTCCCTGAAGGGACGAGCCTTTTAGCAGTTTCGCTTTTGCTATTCTTATTTGCCTTCGGTATCGGCAAAGCGGCGCTTATGCCCGTTCATCCTTGGCTCCCAAATGCTATGGTCGCGCCGACACCTGTGTCGGCACTGCTTCATGCTGTGGCCGTGGTGAAAGCTGGCGTGTTTTCAATGCTTAAAGTCGTAACGTTTACATTTGGCCCGGCATTGGCCGCGCAGACATCGGCATCAACCATTCTCTCTTGGGTGGCGGCAATTACTATTGTTTTGGCTTCGGTTATCGCGCTGCGCCAGGATAATCTAAAGGCACGACTTGCGTATTCAACCGTCAGTCAACTCGCCTATGTTACGCTGGGTGCTATGCTTGCCGCGCCAATGGCAATCATTGGCGCAGGATTGCAGATCGTCATGCACGCCTGGGGCAAGATTACGCTCTTTATGTGTGCGGGCGCGATCTACACAGTGGCACACCGCACAGAAATATCGAAGTTAGACGGTCTTGGTCGTTCTATGCCTTGGGTGTTTGGAGCATTCTTAATTGGCTCGCTCTCTATCATAGGCATTCCGCCTATGGGGGGCTCGTGGCCGAAGTTTTTCTTAATGGTAGGCGCACTCGATAGTGGCAAAGCGATCTTACTCGCCGCGTTGATTGCTTCATCTGTGCTGAATGTGATTTACCTTGTGCCAATTGCTATTCGCGGCTTTATGCGACCTCCGCAAAACCCCGAAGATGACGCGCATATTCGCGACATTCAAAAGAAGCATAAGTGGGTTGTGATACCGCCTGTTATCACGGCACTTGGTGCATTCGTTCTGTTTTTCTTTGCGGGGCCGATTGTGGACTTCTTGCAACCTATTCTACCTGCGGGAGCGATGTAAATGTCTGACGAACATCCCCACACACATGAAGATTTGACCAAAATTCATCCTTTGGCTGTACCGTTCCTATGGCTCGCTAATCCGAAGGTCGAGCGCGGCTTTATTTGGATTCCGCTTATTGGGATGATTATCACAATCCTTTTAGGGCTTGTTTACCCTCAAAAGCACCCTGCGCCTTGGGATAAGTTGTTTTTCGGAAGTTGGGCCGTCATAGGCTTTTTTGCTTATAGCTTTGTGGTCATGAGCGCCGAACCGCTTTTCAAATTACTCGCACGTGATGAAGACTATTACGGCGAAGGGTCAACAGATCTGGAGATAGCTGATGAGTGATCTCATGATGCAGATAAACCCTGGGTTTGTCGTAATTTTACTCGGCGTATTATGCGCGCTTATCCCAGTTAATCCTGTTCGTAAATTTCTCGTGACAACCGCGCCAATTTTGGCCGGCATCATGATCTTTCAAAACTATACCAGCCATGAAGTTATTGCTGGTGTCATTCAAGTTGGTCCAACGAAACTGACGACGCTGCGCATTGATCCACTCTCTATGATTTGGGGTTATCTGTTCTGTCTTGCCGGGGTTCTAAATGCGATTTACGCCTTCCATGAACGCTGTAAAATCACGGATAGTTCCGCACTGATTTACATGGGCGCCGCGATTGCAGGTGTCTTTGCAGGCGATCTTTTAACGTTATTTATCTTTTGGGAAATGGCAGCCATTTCATCTGTCTTTCTTGTGTGGAAAGGTGGCGAGGGGAGCTTTGCGGCTGGCGTGCGTTATCTGGCCATTCATGTTCTCTCTGGGGTGCTACTTCTGGCGGGTGCCGTGATTTACGGACGCGCGAAAGGAAGCTTTGATTTTGGATATATCGGCCTAGACGCGCCAGGTGCTTGGCTCATGCTTATTGCCATGGGCATTAAATGTGGATTTCCTTTTCTCCATAACTGGATTCAAGATGCCTATCCTAAGGCGTCTATTACAGGCACAGTTATCTTGTCTGCTTTCACAACAAAGCTCGCTCTTTATGCATTGGCGCGCGGCTTCCCGGGTACAGATTTACTGATTTATATTGGCGCGATCATGACGTGCTTCCCGGTCTTCTTTGCCGTGATTGAAAATGATCTTCGCCGCGTTCTCTCCTATAGCCTGAACAATCAACTCGGCTTTATGGTTTGCGGTATCGGTATTGGTTCTGAACTTGCGCTTAATGGCGTCGCGGCTCACGTTGTGGCTGATGTGATCTTTAAAGGCTTGCTATTCATGAGCATGGGCGCGGTAATGTTGCGTGTCGGAACGACGAAAGCGTCAGAGCTTGGCGGCTTATTTAGGTCTATGCCATTGACGACATTGTTCTGCCTTATCGGGGCTGGCTCAATCGCGGCCTTCCCATTATTATCTGCCTTTGTGACGAAATCTATGATTATCACGGCTGCACTTGATAATGGAAACCTCGTCGTGATGATGATGCTCTTATTTGCATCTGCGGGTGTGATGGAACATTCAGGCATCAAAGTGCCATATTTCACATTCTTTGCTCATGATAGCGGTAAGCGCGTGAAAGAAGCGCCTTGGAATATGTTGGTCGCTATGGGACTTGCATCTGTATTGTGTATTTTCTTTGCCTTCCCGTGGGGTGGGTATCAATTCCTCTATAGTCTGTTGCCATATGACGTGGATTATCATCCTTATACGGGTGACCATGTCGTCTTTCAGATGCAGCTCCTCTTTGCGGCTATGTTGGCTTTTGCATTCTTAAAACGCATTGGAGCCTATCCGGATGAACGCCGTGCAGAGATCTTGGACTTTGATTGGAGCTATCGCCGTTTGGGTAAGAATGTGATGGTGTGGATTGACGTTATGTGGACACGTCTTTCGGCGCATGTCGGGAATATCCGCAGTAAGGTCATTAAATCGTCGGGCCGGAAGCTCTTCCAGTTCTTTAGCCCTGCGGGTGGATTTAGCGCGGCTGCACCGAGTGGCCTGCCTGTGATCTTGGTCGGGGCGATGCTTGTCTTAGCACTCTGTGTTATCTACATCGGCGCCCAATGATAGACGGCCTTAAATCGGATGCCCCATCGGAAGAGATGGGGAGAGCTGATTTACTAGAACTGACAGCGGATATTGTTACGGCCTATGTGGCAAACAATTCTGTTGAGGCCTCGGCTTTTCCAGCATTAATTGAGACAGTGTTTCAGACCGTTGAAGGGCTTGCTCAAAAGCAGACGGATGTTCGTACAACGGATACGCCTGCTGTTCCTATTGAACAGTCTGTGACAGAGGATGCGATTATCTGCCTAGAGGATGGCATGCCTTTTAAATCGCTTAAACGACATTTGCGCGCGAAATATGACCTTTCACCCGAAGGTTACCGCGCTAAGTGGGGGTTACCCGCTGACTACCCCATGGTTGCGCCAAATTATGCTAAGGCGCGTTCAAAGCTCGCGCGCAAGTCCGGTTTGGGGCGCGCAAAGCGATCTGATTACACGTCTTAGCTGCCGGCCATATTCCGAATCGGAACCGTTATAAAAAACAGGGTTAATAATGTCTTAACGCCTATTTTACGCCTTTCCATTGCTTGCTCATTTTCGCCATTCGACCAATTATGTCGATTCGCAAACGGGGATTTTACGCAGGGAGCGCGGGGATATATGCTGACGGGGACAGCTTTAAGGCACCAAATGGTGTTGCCAGAACAGCAATCTATTTTTGATTATTGGCGCTCTCGTTGTAAGGGCGGCGCCTTTCCATCACGTTATGATATTGAGCCTGAGCATATTGTTCGGCACCTTCCAACGGTGAGCCTTTTAGAGGTTAAGGGGACGTGCGATTTACCACGTTTTCGATATCGCCTAGCGGGAACAGGTTTTTGGCCTCTCTATGAGGATGAAATTCAAGGGCGTTATATTGACGAGCTGCCTATTGGAGACCGCCGTGAATATTGGAACCGTGTGTTATCTGACATGCTTACTAAGCGCCGTGCGTCTGCGGGCGTAACGCGTTCTGGTACGCCAACAGGCGGGCATTTAGCGCAATTTTGGATCCGTATGCCGCTCTCATCGGACGGCCGTAATATCGATATGATTTTAGGCTACGATCATTTGGTAAAGCTTTCAAAAACAGCGAAACCAGAAGAACAAAACCACAAAATTTACGCGTAAATTACGCTACGCAAATCTGGACTAGTTTTGTGCCTCAAATAACCGAGCTTCGGTTTTGATACGCTCAATCATCGCGTTAAGGCCATTTGAGCGTTGCGGCGAGAGATGTTCCGCGAGATCAAGCTGCCTAAGAATTTCACCAGCATCAATAGCCAAAATATCTTGCGGGCTGCGGCCGGAGAAAATTTCAAGTGTTACGGCGACAAGTCCTTTGACGATATGGGCATCGCTATCACCTCTGAAATAGAGTTTGCCATCCTCTTGTGCGCTCACAAGCCAAACCTGACTTACGCAGCCTTTGACTTTGGTGGCATCATTACGTTCAGATGGTTCTAACGGAACAAGCTGTTTGCCCATATCAATAACATGCATATAGCGCTCTTCCCAATCTCCGAGGAAAGCGAAATCTTCGATCATATTTACGATGTTTTCGGGATGTGTCATGTTGGGGTGTTCTTTATGTGATTTCACACAGCATATAAGCCTTGGTAGGAGCTCTGCCAAGATAGACGGTAGATTATAAACGGAGAGCCATTTTATTTTTTACGCCCACTAGGCGAATTGCATAGCAAAGTTCGCAAAATCACCACATTCTTGCTATGTATATCTATGTTTGGAGACGCCTATCTTTTCGAATCATCGACATAAGGCCTTAATGTTTGCCTGTATGGTATGGCTTGTGGCTGTAACTTTGTCATGTAGCTTAGAGATTTGGCGTGCTAGGAATTGGCAAGCTGTTTGGCCTTTTGGGGTTTCTGCTGCTCTACCCGCGCTATTAACACTTATAAGTCAACCTGTTTTAAAACGGGAGTGGGCACAGCTTTTAGTTTTATTGAGTTGGACAGCGTTGGCGATTTCTGCCTGCGTTGCCATTGGTTTTTGGCCTATGGCAGTCTTATTTTTATGCGCCCCAATTGTGGCGTCTATGCTTGATAGAGGAAAGGTTGTTGAAGCTATATGTCTGGGCGCCATATTTTCTGGCTTACTATATCTTGCGGGACATATGGGATATTTACGAGAATCTATTGTTTCTGAAAATCAGACTTTGTGGGCCAGCCGCAGCATTATGGGGGGTATGGGGGCCTTCATTCTTACGGTGTTGTGGCGCAGCGCTAACACACTGGATAAACGTAGTGTTGCGGGGGGCGTTTTTGATTATGACATCAGTAACCTTACCCATTTCCTTCAAGCAACGCCGGGTGGAATTATTCATATTAACAAAAAGGATCAAATCGTATTTGCTTCAACAGAAGCACGAATTTTATTAAATATTACGCATGGCATAAACGCTAAAACTCCGCTTAGTGATGTCTTCGCTAATCTTTCTGATATGTCTGAAAATCTACAACGGTTTGTTGCAGACGTGCGCGGAACACAAGACGGACTTGCACAATCTTTTTCATATTTAGACCCGCAGGGCTTACCAAAAGTTTTAGACTTTCGTGGTGTCAAGGGTGAAAAAAATGTGATTATATTACATGCAATGGATGTATCACATCGTGCAAATACTATAGATAATTTGCTGCATGAAAAAATGTCTTTTCAACAAAATATGGATGATAAGGCTTTGTTTTTTTCAGGTGTTAGTCATGAGTTGCGTACTCCGTTAAACGCAATTATTGGGTTCTCTGATATGATGCGTTCGCGACTGTTTGGGCCCCTCCCAAGTAAGTATGCAGAATATGCCGACCTTATCCATGATAGTGGACAGCATATGCTGGATCTTATTGGGGATGTTTTGGACATCTCAAAGGTCAATGCAGGAAAATATGAACTACACTATGATACATTCGACATTGCTGATGTTATTGGCAGTACTGTTAAGATGGTTCGTCCTGCGGCGGATGCAGCGGAGGTTATTGTAAAAGTTGACGTCTCTGAGGACGAGGATCTATTGGTGGAAGCAGACCGAAAAGCTATACGCCAAATTTTACTAAATTTATTAAGTAACTCAATTAAGTTTACACCTAAAGGTGGCCAAGTTTTTGTTTCTGCAAAAGTGATTACGGAAACTTTACACCTAATGGTGTCTGACAATGGCGCGGGTATGGGAGAAGATGAGTTACAACGTATTGGGCAACCTTTCGTTCAAGCATCTAGCGCGCAGGTTACACAAGAACGTGGAAGTGGGCTGGGGCTCGCTCTTGTTAAATCTTTAACAAATTTACATGGTGGTAGATTTGCTATCGCTAGTCAAAAGGGCACGGGTACAAGTGTTGATATTTACATCCCCTTAGACCGCAAAAATGAGATTGTAGATTAATTTTTTTATTAGTACCTGAGTTGAAAACGAAACGATTTGTTTAAATGTTACGAGTGTTTCTCTTGGAACGTGGTTTTGTTATTCCGAGTAAAAGTATAAAAATAATTAGCGCGGCTATAACTTGTAAACCGTTTTTTCCAAAAGGCTTACTTGTCCAAATTGCTGTTTGATCCATTGAATTTTGCTGAAAACCTATAGCTGAGTTCCACTTTGTTTCTACGGGCGTAAGGCTTTCTTTTAATCGCATCTTATATAGTTGTGTTCTCGCGTTAATATCTCGGTAGCCGGGAGGCGGAACAATGTGAGTTCTTGTCGTGTCTATATTGTTTGTTGCTTTGTGTACGTTAACTGTAGGTGTGTTACCTTTTGCGTTAGATGATAATTTTGCCCACATATTTGAAATATATACAGAAATGTTTTGTAAAAACGTTGAAAATGAAGCTTTGCAAAGTGAGAGAATATGCACAGCTCCACTCATGTTAAATGTCGGCGGTGTGAATTGTGTTCTCTGTTTGACTACAGGCATATCTGACAACACGACTGGAAATGCTATTTGTGTTTCCAGAACAGATTTGTAGTTCCAACCGGCGACACCGCCCGTCAACTTGTTCCATTGGCCCGCTTTTATAAGGTGATTGCTTGCCGAAGAAAAAGATTGCCCAGCTGTTGCCGTAATCACACCAATGAGACGTCCTGGAGCAACAGGATAAATGGCGGCAACTCCGCCTTTGATGGATTGTTGTAACCCTCTATGATCTGTGTTTGCTTGCTTTTGTACGGCAGCATAAATCTCCATAGTTGTTTTCAAGTCATTTGATGCGAATTTTGCAATTCGCGGTTCTTTGGATGTTGAGTGTGCCAGCCGCTTTCCGCGTAGGGCCGCTTGAAGACTTTTTGGGGGTTGCTCCAAAATCGAGGAGGCGGCATTGTGTGGACCAATGATGAATTTATGAGGTCGTGCGGAGGCTGTATTTTCATATGTCACTAAAGCCTCTGTCCAGCTTGTGCCTTTTGTTTGAGCAAGTTTGCCTAAAACACGCAGTGAGCCATATAAATTTTTACCTTCTTTACTTGTAAGTACAACATGTGTGTTTTTACCTGCTAAATGACTAAAGGGGTCACTTCCAGCAGTCAGGCGACTTAAATCTGAAAATGGTGATGCTGTTTTTGTAGACAATTCAATATAGGATGTACTTTTGATGGATAATCCTGGAGCCGTGTTAAGTGCAATGCAACTATTTGCTTGATAAGATTCTTTAGGAAATAAATCAGGACGTATGGATAATGTATTTCCAGTACCTTTGAGTGTTGAGGATGGAATTTTGAAAGCAACAGATTTATTTTCTTTATCTAGAGCCGCATAGCCAAGAGCTGCTCCATTTAAATGCACATATAAGCGTGATTTTGGAGATATAACTTCGCTAGCGTTAATATCTAACATTAACTGTCCGTTTAGGGCCGAGGGATCTTGAGTATCAAATGTTAATTCATGGGGCGCTTGGCTCCAGTTACCAAAACTTGAGTTGAAGTTTAAGTCGCTTAACAATGTTCGTTTGGATAAAAATGTTTTTTGCGTAGCAAAACGTGCCTGTGACATTACTTCTACAACATTTGTATGATTGCGGCGACGGTTTGGTAAATGGTGTGAGGCAAACCGTTTTGTCATTTCCAAAACCTGCTCATCAGTATCACCCGTTATAACGAGACGAAGAGGGCGGCCTTTGACAATAGAAATTTTTGCACCACTATCAGAGGTGATTTTTTTATCGTTTATAAAGCGGCCTAATTTACTGCGGGGCGCGAGGATAAGCTGCATATCTGCTTTACCTTGTGTCGTACGGAAGTTTGGAATGGTTTCCATACGCAAAGCGATGGATTGCGCAGCAAGCATTTCAAGACGTGCTTTTTCAGGGCCAACCGCATGGATAGCAACGGTTTTAGGGGCTGTCGTTGGGCTTGAAAGACGGGTTTCGATTTCACCTATATGAAAACTTCTATTCTTTGAACGACTTTTAATTGTCACATAACTCTTGGCGTAGTTAATGTTCCAGCTTCCATCATGAAAAGTTTTGCAAGTTTCGTTTTCATCGTTAAAGATCGAGATTGTAATGATGTTTCCTGAATTTCGAACGTAACTTTCACTTAGGCGAATGCGGGCATCAAAAGCGCTTTTTTGGCCGCGCAAAACAATGGGCTCTTCATTATTAAATTGAACATGGATGGGCGTGTTTCTTTGAACATTGCCCTCTGGGTCCATAGATAGGTTCAGCTCAAGGCCATCTGTCCATTCGCTTTCCATAAGATCAAAGCGCAATTGGGCTTTGGGTTGACGCCAATCTAGCGTGCTAACCTGCGCGCCATTCATGCCTGCGAGCGTAATTTTTGTAACAATTTGGCGTTGTTGTTGGGTTGTGGCTGCATTCGCCGGAGCCGTGATGAAGGCCATGCTCACTATGGCTAAGACACATATATGAACCCATTTCACGAGCCATAACGCATATTTTGCGGTAGATTGTGTGCGATTTTGAAGCATTATGGTCCGGCCCATTGTTATAACGCTATTGAAAAAGCAAAAACGGTGCCATCTAGGGCGCTAGGGCTGTTAGAATTACAGTTTGAGTAAATTGGAACGGACCTCCTTATTTTAAGTTTTGGTGGATGAGGTGTTATCCGCGAAGAAAGGCATGATATGAGCGCGCGTTTAAACATCTCTATTTGGATATCGGCTTTGCTTCGTCGTGCGAACTCCGCAGGGGCATTTGCGACTATCATAAGAAAAGGCGACGAACTCGCAGGGGCCGTCCTCGTGATCGTGCGTGGACGTGAACCTGGCGGGCTAAGGCTATATAGGCCGGCTACGAATATGCAGGGGGAGCGCATATGGCTAGCGGGACCGCCGCAAAGTGAAATGGATATCAATACCGCAGTGGAAAAACGCCGCGCGCATGATGATGATTTATGGGTTGTTGAAATAGAAGATGGCCAAGGGCGGCATTTCCTCACCGAGGACATTGAAGACTTATAGGTGAAGATTTATAAGGCTAATTCGCTTGAGTTTCCCCGCCTGCGCGTCTAGCACACGCCTATGTCTACAAGCCTACAAACAGAGCCCTATAAGCGGCGCGTCTTTGCGATTATTTCTCACCCCGATGCGGGTAAGACGACGCTTACGGAAAACATGCTCTATGCGGCGGGCGCGATCCATAAGGCGGGCGCAGTTGCGGCGCGGGGCGAAGCGCGGCGGACGAAATCTGACTGGATGAAGATTGAGCAAGAGCGCGGGATTTCCGTCAGTTCCTCCGTGATGACGTTTGAGCATATGGATTTGATCTTCAACCTGCTCGATACGCCAGGCCATGAAGATTTTAGTGAGGATACGTATAGAACACTCACGGCGGCTGACAGTGCCGTCATGGTTTTGGATGCGGCGAAGGGTATTGAGCCGCAAACATTGAAACTCTTTGAAGTTTGCCGCCTGCGCGATATTCCGATTATCACCTTTATCAATAAGCTTGATCGTGATGCGCGTGAGACATTCGATATCTTATCTGAGATTGAAGATAAACTTGCGCTGGATGTCGTGCCAATGCAGTGGCCTGCCGCGAATGGGCGGCGGTTTAAAGGCACAGCCGATCTGCGCACGAACCAGTTTTATCGTTTCATCCGTCCTGACGAAGAGGGCGATACAGGCGGGGGCGCGCCGCAAATTCCGATGGATTCAAGTGACCTTGATGCTTTGTTCAATGACGCTGATTTGCTGGAAGAGTTCCGTGAAGAGGTGGAGTTGGCCAAAGAATATGGTGTGTTTAATGAGCAGTCTTTCCGCGAAGGGCATATGACGCCCGTTTACTTCGGCTCGGCTTTGCGCCGTTTTGGGGTTAAGGAACTTATCGACGCGCTGGCGGAATTTGCACCGGGGCCGCAGCCTGAAGACGCGGTGAAAGCGGGGCAAGACGTGAAAATCATGCCTGAGGATAAAGATGTCAGCGGTTTTGTGTTCAAGGTTCAGGCGAATATGGATCTGAACCACCGTGACCGCGTGGCGTTCCTGCGGCTTTGTTCGGGCGAGTTTAAGCGCGGCATGAAAATGAAAACCGCCGAAGGTAAAACGATCTCGGTGCATAATCCGATCCTGTTTTTCGCCCAAGACAGAGAGTTGGCGGATAATGCCTTTGCGGGTGATGTGATCGGGATTCCTAATCACGGATCGCTGCGGGTGGGGGACAGCCTGTCGAACACGGGCAAGATTCGTTATGCGGGTATGCCGAACTTCGCGCCAGAGATATTGCGCCGCGCGCGGACGATTGATCCGCTTAAGGCCAAGCATTTGCGCAAAGCCTTAGAGAGCCTCGCCGAAGAAGGCGTCACGCAATTATTCCGCCCGGCTTTGGGTTCTGACATGATTGTCGGCGCGGTGGGCGCGCTTCAGATTGAAGTGATGGCAGATCGCATGAGTTCCGAATACGGCCTGGAAGTTTTGTTTGAAATGCCGCCGTACCAAGTCGCGCGCTGGATCGCCTCGGATGATCCAAAATTGGTTGAGGCATTTATGGATAAGAATAAAGCCACGACAGGAGAGGATCTTGACGGCGCGCCTGTGTTCCTCGCGAAATCAGCATGGGATGTGGGTTACGCGCAGGAAAAGAATCCAAATTTGCGTTTTTTGACCACTAAAGAGCGCCGCTAAACTTCATCTTTGAGAAAAATATCGGCCATTGGGTCGCTATTCCGTCATAGAGTGGGGTGTTTTTTCTTAAAAACACCCTTTTTTTTACGGCTTTAATCTTGTGTTTGCCATTTTTACACACCATTTTTACTTCAATTCTGCAAGTATAAATGTTTCTGTAATCTGATTTTAATATCCTTTAATTTAAACATTAACAATAATTTCTCTATTTTAATAAGTATATACAAAAAATAAATCATATTTATATTAACCTTATATTTAACCGCCGCCGTCATCTTAAGGATAAGCGAAGAGCGGGGGATACATCCGACATCGCTTCCAAAGGGATAAGACCCGGAGGTTTATGTGAATGGGATGGAGGAATAGGCGATGGCCTTTACAGATGTAGAAGTGAAAGAAGCAAAACAAGCAGTTTCAAAGCATGCGAGTGCAGTCGATTTATTCAAATTGGGTCTTATGTATTCAACTGAACTTGAAAGTCGTGGGCCAGATTATGTAGAAGCGCATAAATGGTTTAATTTGGCAGCCATGATGGGCTCCGCACCAGCCAAGGCTTACCGTGCAGAGATTTTGATGGAAATGAGTGCAGAAGATGTCACATTAGCTCAAAAAGCGGCTCGGGGGTGGCTTGCTGAGAATCGTTTTATTGTAAACTCACAAAGCTCTGCTGCTTAGATTTGAAATTTTACGCTTATTATGGCGTGATATTGCCATTAAATCCGCCGTTATTATTGCCAAGTTGGTAAGAGAAATTTATGGGCAGGGCATTGCGAAGGTTGCTGACCCAAATTCCAATCTCGGCTATATCCTTGCGCGGAACAAAGATTACATCGTTACGCCTTAGTTGCATATTGTCATTGTATTCACGGATGTTTTTAAGACCGTTCTTTAAATCAATAGTTCGCATCATCATGCCACCATTTGGTGAACGCCGCAAAACAGCAATCTGTTTTGATTTTGCGCTGGCGAGCAAACCACCTGACATAATTATAGCTTCTAGAACACCTGTTGGACCGCTGAGTGTGAATGTGCCTTGTCGAGTGACTTCACCGCCAATGTAAATTTGTTCAGGTGAATAGGCACGGGGGGTGACGGCTAATGTTGGATCCCGCAATACAGAGGCGAGCTGTAATTCAAGGCTTCCTTTAAGTTCTGTAAACGTACGCCCAGCGGCCATTGTTGGTTGGATGTGAGGCATAACTATACGGCCATCTGGGCCGATAGTGAGTGTCCGTGACATTTCTGGTGCGCTAGATACAACAATATCAAGCTGATCCCCTGGATAGAGTTTATATTCAGGTTCAAAGTCTACCCAGCGTTGGAAGTGTCCGGTGTAAGGAAGCTTTGCAGGAATTTGATAAGGTATTTTGCGTTTGCCAATCAAATGATCTTTTAAATTCCTATAGGCGGGGTTGGGATAATTCGTGCCA
>JBMYWT010000049.1:0-20208 GCA_049607665.1 Maricaulaceae bacterium | reverse complement strand
CAATGGCCTTTGGTGTTTTTGACACTACTTATGCCTTGATCGAGCAGAGTTATGCTGAGTTTTTAAATCTCTATAGTGCTCATTTAAACAAGAGTTTCTTCTTACTTGGGGATCAACCAACTATTGGGGATTACGGGCTATTTAATCCGTTATATGCACATTTGGCCCGCGACCCTAAGCCAGCATATCTGATGAAAACGACAGCGCCGCTAGTCTGGAACTGGGTCGAGCGCATGAATCGGCCCGAGGCCATTGAGGAACACACATTGGACAATCCGCAAACCGGGTTATATGGCGCAGACGACATTCCAAAAACACTCAAAGCCTTGATGACGTATGTGGGTGAAGAATATGCGGCAGAATATTCGGCTCATGTTGACTATACGGAGCAGTGGTTGGCAAAGCAGGGAGCAAACCCCGAAAAGGTCAAAGCGCCTTTGGGACGCGGCATTGGTTTTGCTGAGTTTAAATGGCGCGGCGCGTTTATATCGTCAGTGGTCATGCCTTATCGATTTTATCTGGCTCAAAAGCTTTGGGACCATTTTGATGGCTGCTCAGACAAAGACAGAAAAACTATCAGCAATTTATTTACTGAGACGAGGCTCACTGCGTTCTTGGATAAACGTCCAAGTCGCCGCGTTATACGCAAAAATTATCACGAAGAGTGGGCTTAGATATGGACTTTATCCGTACGCCAGACACTCGATTTGAGAATCTAGCGGATTACCCCTTCAAACCAAACTATGTGGAGGTTGATGATTTCGAAGGGGGAAAACTGCGCATGCATTATGTGGATGAGGGGCCGAAAGATGGCCCAACAGTGGTGATGATCCACGGTAATCCGACATGGTCTTATATGTGGCGAAAGCTCATTCCGGTTCTGGCTAATAATGGTTTTCGGGCCATCGCTATAGACCATATTGGCGTCGGTCGTTCCGACAAACCCACTAAGATGAGTGATTATACAATCGCGCGTCATGAGGGATGGGTCAAAGAGGCGCTGTTTAAAAAGATAGGCGTTAAGGACGCACATTTCATTTTACATGACTGGGGTGGGATTATCGGGCTGCGCGCCATTGCAGATCATCAAGACCGTATAAGTTCAATCATTATGTCTAATACAGGATTTTCGGTTCGTGACCCGGATAAACCAATCACAAAAATGGCTCGGAAAGGCGCGGGTTTTTTGCGCGCGTTTCAGCTTTGGATCCGATTCAATAAAGGATGGAAATTTTGGAAGACAATTTCAAAGATTGCGCTATCCGACATGCCTCAGGCCGACATTGACAGTTACGCCGCGCCTTATCCGAACAAGTCTTATCTGAGCGGAATTCGGCAATTTACCCAAATGCTGCCCACCCGAAATGATAATCCTATGTTGACGGAAAACTGGCAGGCTTTGCAGAAGCTTAAAAACTTCGAAAAGCCGTTTTTGAACCTTTTTTCAGATAAGGATCAAATAGCACCGAAAGGGTATAAGTCGGTCCGGCCCGCTATTCCGGGAACGCGAGATTATGAGCCGATTATCCTCAAAGGCGGGTCGCATTTCCTCCTCGAAGATATTCCCGAAGATTATGCCCGTGAGGTCATCAAATTTTACGAAAGCCTAATAGTATGACATCACAATACCGCCTGACCCGTTTTCGGACGGCTGAAACAGGGAACGATATTTTTGAACTGACCCATGACGATCCGCCGCCCGTTCAAGACGGAGAGGTTTTGGTTCGCTTTGACTGGATTTCAATTGACCCGGCCATGACGGGATGGACCACTAATAAACGCAGTTATATGCCACCCGTTCAGCCGGGGCAAATCATGAGAGCCTTTGGTATTGGCGAAGTCGCGGAATCCAAATTCGATGGGCTTGCGCCCGGCGATTGGGTGACAGGGTTTACGGGCATGCAGACGGAAGGCGTATTGAGGGGGAAACATCTTCGCAAAGTTGATGTGCCCCTTGCACCGCCAAATCATTACCTCTCTGGCCTCGGCATGACGGGATATACAGGATATTTTGGTATGATAGATATCGGCAAGCCAGAGCCGGGTAAAACGGTTGTGGTTTCAGCGGCAGCAGGCGCGGTCGGAACGATAGCAGCGCAGGTCGCAAAAATGGCGGGCGCGCGGGTTATCGGCATTGCGGGCGGGCCCATTAAATGTGCATTTTTGAAAGAAGAGCTCCTCTTAGACGGCGCGATTGATTATAAAAGTGAAAACATCGATGAGGGTTTGGCGCGGGAATGCCCAGACGGGATAGATATCTACTTCGATAATGTTGGCGGCGAAATTCTCGATGCTGTGCTCGCGCGTATTAATTACAAAGGCACGATTGTGGTTTGCGGCGCGATTTCTCAATATGCGGATTGGCATACCCAACAAGGCCCTAAAAACTACATGCAGTTGATCGCCCAAAGCGCCAAGATGCAGGGCTTCACCATGAAGGATTATATGCACCGCATCCCTGAGGCCGTGACCGCGCTGAGCACCGCTCAGAGGAAAGGGGAGCTCATTTTTCGCGAGCATATTGTTGAAGGTATTGAAAGTTTTCCGAAAGCCTTCGAGATGCTGTTTAGCGGCGGCAATCAAGGCAAGTTACTCATAAAGGTGAGATAATGAATTGGTATATTTGGATCGTTGCGGCGCTGGCCTATGTTATCTTTGCAGCGTGGTATTTTAATTGGAAAGGCTCTTTAAAGCCCAATGAAATTGAACAGTACATAATGCAGGTTCAGGAAAATTCCGGTGGGTCTCCGACAGACCCTGAGGTCTTGCGTAAGTTCATGGAAAGCGATGACGGTAAGGAATTTGTCATGCTGAATTTAATTCGGTTTAACGCAGGTGATGTGGCTAATCCGTTAACGGGCGAAATATCGACAGGTCCCGAACTCATTCAAGGATATTTTGGGCCGTTCTCCAAAGTATTGTTTCGCAAGGGCGGGCACCCTGTATTTTTGGGCCGTAAAAAAGGCGGCTATATTGACAGTTGGAATTCCGCTGCCGATGAAGGCTTCCAAGTGGTCAGCGCAATGCGCTATCGATCTCGCCGAGACTTGATGGATCTGGTGTCAGATCCGCGTTTCAATGACAGTCATAAATTCAAACTGGCGGCCATAGACGGAACGACAAGCTTTCCTATGCAGCTTCGCATGAGCACCTATTTGCGCCCTAAAATCTGGGTGCCGCTTTTGCTGCTGCTTTTAGCGTCACTCGGACAGAACGCTTTGTTCTTATTTGAACTGAGGAAATAACATTATGACAATGACAGAAATTTGGGTTGATAAAGACGATTATCGCAAGACGAAAATAGTTGAAGTTGAGACGCCGGCTTTGGTGGAGGGAGAGGTCTTAATCTCTGTCGATAAATTTGGATTGACGGCGAATAATGTCAGCTATGCGGTTTCCGGCAAAACCATCGGCTATTGGGGATATTATCCCGCTGAGGATGATTGGGGCAAAGTCCCCGTCTGGGCGATGGCTGATATAGTCGAGTCAAAATGTGAAGGCATAGAAGCTGGAGAACGTATATGGGGTTTCTTTCCCATGGCCAGCCATGTGGTTTTAAAACCGGGTCAGATTAAACGACAAACCTTTGCGGATATGGCAGAGCATCGCCAAAATCTGCCATTGTTTTACAATCAATATCAGCGAACCGAGGCCGAGCCGGAATACCTCAAAACGCTTGAGGATGAACGCTGTCTATTATTCCCACTTTTCGCGACATCTTTTATTTTAAACGACTTTCTGGAAGACAATGATTTCTTCGAAGCAGAGCAAATCCTTATTGGATCCGTGTCCTCAAAAACAGGTTTTGGATTAGCGAGTTTTCTAACGCAAAATGAAAAATATAAAGGTCAGGTCGTCGGTCTGACATCGCCGGGAAACGTTGATTTTGTTAAGGCCTTGAAATGCTGTGACCAAATTTTGGTCTATGGTGATGAAGCCTATATCGGCACAGAAAAACCTTCAGCCTTTGTGGATATGTCTGGGAATGGAGAATTGGTAAAAACGCTTCATGATCATCTGCAAGACAATATGGTTCAAAGCATTGGCGTGGGCGCAACCCATTGGAATGAAAGACGCGCGCGTGGGGATATGCCCGGCGCCAAGCCCGCCTTTTTCTTCGCGCCTGCGCAGATGGATAAAAGAGATAAAGAATGGGGTGAGGGCATGTTGTTCCAAAAAGCCTTCGCTGCTGGGGCTCAACTCGCTGCCAGCATCAAAGATATCGTCAAAGTCGAACTGATCGCAGGACCCCAAGAGGTCGACCAAATTTGGAAAGACATGCTTGATAACAAAGTCTCAGCTCGGCGCGGAATTATGGCGTCGCTAAATTCATAAGAACGGAGCCCGAAAATGAACGACCATGCTGATGATAACGAACTTTTCAAAAAACTCATTCAGAAACCACGCATAGCTTGGCCAACTGTGCTGCTTCTGATTGCGGCCTTCGGCATCTTTGGCATGTCAATTTTTGCCTATATTGAGGGAGTGTTGCCTCTGGGCTGGGCCATGCTGATAAACTCCATCGCCTCTTATATGTCCTTTTCAATCGCGCATGATGCGACGCATAGCGCTGTGTTCACAAACCGGCGGATGAATGATTGGGCTGGCCGTGTGGCAATGATACTGCTTGAGCCGGGGCCATTTTTCCAAGTGTTTCGATTTGTTCACATGAAACATCACAGATTTACGAATGATAGTGAGAAAGATCCAGATGTCTATTGCGGAACGGGTCCACGCTGGCTGTTACCCTTTAAATGGCTGACAATGGATTACGTCTATTTCAAAACTTACCTGTCGCCGGATGTCTTTAAGAAGAGACCCAAGAGCGAGCGTCGGGAGTTTTATTTTGCCGTGTTATTCATGGTAAGCGTGATCGCAGCTTTTACGGTTTTAGGATGGCTGCACTATTATCTATTGCTGTTCTTTATCCCAACACGCATTGCTAAATATATTATCGTCATCGCCTTTGATTTCTTGCCCCATTTTCCGCACGAGGCCTATGCAAAGAAAGAACCGTTTCGATGCACCTCAAACCGCGTCGGAATGGAATGGTTGCTAACTCCGATATTCATCTACCAAAATTATCATCTCGTGCATCATCTTTATCCGGCCGTGCCATTTTACCGTAATCTCAAGATCTGGAACGCGAGAAAGCATTATCACGAGGCGCAAAATCCGGCGATCGTTGACACGTTTTCACTTACGCCGAGATAATAGGACGATAGTATTTTCAAACGCCAATCAACCTGATTTAGGAGCAGAATATGAAAACACTTTACAAAACTATGTGCTTAAGCCTTAGCATCGCAGTGATGAGTTCTACAGCATTTGCCAATGACGTGAAGTCCGAAACCTGTGCTGCATCTTTATCGCCCACGGGTAAAGCAATCTTTGAAGCTGTTGCGCCTTCGGTTGAGGCCGACACAAATCTCAAGAAACTCATCAAGAAGAAAGTTCGACCTTTGGTCATGTCTGGGAAGCTTAAGCGTAAGGATGCCAAGACGAATGCACCGCTTGCGGGGGAGTGCCTTTTACTCTTAAAGCAAGAGAAACAGAGTCTGTCTGAGACATAAAAAAACAGGGTCACCTGAAAAGGGACCCTGCAAGTTAAAGGGGACGTATGCTCAAACACGTCCGTTTTTCTGAAACCAATCAGAAATCCTTACGAAGATTTACGCCATATGTGCGCGGCGCATTCATATATCCATTGATAACGCCGGTTTGCAGCACGCCCGGGAAGACCGTCGAGACATATTCATCATTAAAGATGTTCCGCCCCCAGAGCTGCACAGCGAAGCCGTTATCAAATTTCACCCCTGTCGCCGCGTTGAACGTATTCACGGTACGGAAAGGTTGCTCCGCGCCTGTCGTCGCGAAAATAGCTTCATTGGATTGAACTTCGCTTTCATATTGCCAATCAGCGCGGAAATAGCCTTTGGCGCTTTGCCCGACGGGATAGAAGAAGTTCGCGCCGATATTTAGAGACGTCTCGGGGATGCCAGCCGGTTTTTCACCAGATAGGTCTACAAAATTAAGACCTGAACCTGCAGGGGCTGGACCATTGAGAAAGGAGTCATAAACCGGATCGAGGAATGTTCCGGCGAATGTCAACTCAATCATCGGGACAGGTTTGAATGTCGCGTCGACTTCTAGGCCTTTTGTGGATTGTTCGCCAGCATTTACGAGTGAGAAACCCGAACCTTGAAACACGTTAGATTGGAACCCTTCAATGGTTTGATCAAATAGCGCGATATTGATAGCGCCTTTGTTAAATTTAGCCTTAAGGCCAATTTCGTAAACCGTTGCTTCCTCTGGCCCCGCGAAACGCGTGCCGAAATTACGCGATGTTTCCGGTGTTGCGCCGAGCACATAATTGTTGGGGAGTAAGCCTGCCCCAGCCAAAGCTGCGCCATCTGTGAAAAATGGCCGAGACCCGCGCGAGAGGTTCCAAGAGGAGGATTTAAATCCTGTCGCGGCGCTGGCATAGACATTGATATTGTCATTGACTTCATAAGCCACGCGAGCTGTCCAAGTCAGCTTGTCATCGCTTGTTTTCCCGTCCTCAACCGTGTTGGGGAAAGCAAGGAAGGGAGGGTTAAATTGCAGGCCTTGCAAGCTTGTAATAATCCCGTTTTCAACATTAGGCAAAAACCCGTTCGTAAATGCGCCTTGCGCCATTGGGTTAGGGAATATGCCGGTCGCGAGAGCCCCGAACGTGGCAGGGTCTAGTGTCAAGCCAAACGGCGCAAAGGCGGCACCGAAGGCTTGAAAGAGTGGATTTGTTGGGTCGCCAACCGCTGCTTGAACAGAACCTAAAGCCAGTAAGTCAGGCCCTGGCGCTGTAGTGAGGTCTAGGGCAAAAAATGGGTCTGTTGATTGCTGAGATCCCGTGACGGTCTTATCATCATTCGTGTAATTCAATCCGCCCGTCAAAGTCAGGCGGTCACCAACTTCAAAATCTACCGTTCCGAAGAGGGAGTAAGACGTGTTTTCTTGTTTGAAACTGTCTATAAAAGCGTGTTGGTCACCAAAGAATGTTGATCCGGGAGTGAAGCCATTTGCTGCTTCAATTGTGCGGAACAATGCCGGACTACCTGCAAGGACATCGATATAGCGCCGCGTATCTGCGCCCCAATCCAGCCTATCAACGGCCTCGACATTTTCGTCGAATAAGAATCCGCCTACCATCCAGCTTAGAGGACCGTCGCCATTAGACGTTAATCGTAATTCTTGCGTAAAAGTGCCAATTTTGTTCTCTGTCGAAACCGTCTCTAGAATCTCAAGTGTCGTGAAGTCAGAGTCTGAATCAAAGAAGGTTTCATTATTTCTGTAGGCTGTAATGGATGTCAGATTCGCAAAGCCAAGGTCATGATCGATTTGAGCAGAAACGCCCCAATCATCAACTTCGTTCACTGAGTCCTTATTAGCAAAATGCTCGCGCGCAAATGGGTCATTCGCATCAGCAGTTAGCCCGCCCAATGCCCGGATGGCGTTGATAGCGCCTTCATTTTGAAAGTTTGTAATCGCGCAGCAAACCTCATCAAGGGTTGAATAATCTGCAATGACGCGAACAGAGGTCGCGTCAGAGAAATCATGCACAAATTGTCCCTGAATATTCCAGCGGTTACGGTCATTTAAATCAGATAAGCCTGGCTGAGCTTCCACATACCCATCGCGGAAGTTAAAACCGCCGCCAAGGCTGAAAGCGGCATCATCATTGCCGATGCTATTCGTGTAATAAGCTTTACCTGTGAAGTTGTTGTAATTGCCATAACCAAGCTCGGCATAGCCTTCTTGTTCGTATGATGGCTTGGCGGACACAATCGAGATAACACCAGCAGAGGCATTTTTGCCAAAGAGCGTAGATTGCGGGCCGCGCAGAACTTCGATCCGCTCGAGTTTAGGTAAATCCCCGATGCGGGCCGCTGAACGTGACCGATAAACGCCATCAACAAACACACCAACGGATGGCTCGACGCCCGCATTGTTGGCACCATTACCGAAGCCGCGAATAATGAAATTTGTATTGGTTGACGTTTGGAGTTGGTTGACACGAAGAGAAGGGACGACAGATTGCAGATCGTTTAAATCTAGAATGCGGGCGTTTTCGATTGTAGCTGCACTTGTGACCGTAACTGCAACAGGTGTCTCTTGTAGAGTTGTAGCTCTCTTAGTCGCCGTGACTATGATCTCGTCATCAGCTGTTTGTGCATAAACAGGCGAAATGAGTGATGCTGTAAGAGCCGTTGTTACAGCTAAAATGGATAAGCGTGATGCCATTGATAATTCCCCTGTTTTTAAGTTCTTTTGTATTTTATATGGCATGTTGAGTGCCGATACAACACTTAATGACATTGTGAATGCCAAATTGTGTAAGCACGACGTTTAACTTTCTGCTTCGAATTTATTGGGAACCTTGCTTTTGCGAACGTAACCTTTTGTGTAGGACGGCATTCCGTCCCTCCAATGTGAGTACAAAAGTGAGTACAGCTCACGCATGGAATTAGAGCCATATACCGACTATTGTATTGATTTAATTAAAATTTTTTGGTATCCAATGTTTAAAGGGGAAACTAATACGCTAACGTCTCGGCCGCACCATTTCTCTTTTATGTTGAACCTATCGCCGCCTAGATAATCGGTAGTGTATATATCCCGAGCAAGATGATGCCTGCCATGAAGGCTGTGGTTAATGTCATAGCGAGGAGGGGTTTTTTGCCGTGTGTGAAGACGTCGCGTAAATTTGTTTTTATTCCAATCGCAACAAGGGAAATGATGAGGCACCATTTGGCTGTATCATTGCCTATCTGTGTGACCGTATCTGGCACGACGTTAAAGCAGCTTAAGGCGGCCAGGCCAATAAAGGCCATAAGGAAGGGCGGGAAATAGGCGCTGATTTTCTTTCCAAGAGACGGGTTTTGGAGCTTTGAAACCGTTCCGCTAACCAGTGAAATACATATGATAACGGGCAACAAGGCAGAAACGCGTAGGAGCTTGAATATCACGGTGATGTCCCCCGTTTCAGGCGTAAGGGAATAACCTGCGCCGACGGCTTGGGAAACATTATGGATGGATCCGCCAAGGAATAACCCCGTTTGCGCGGCGGTTAAGGACAAATTATGCGCCACTAGCGGGTAGAGGATCATGGCAATTGTGCTTAGGCCCGTAATGCCTGCGATTGTGATGGTCAGCTCTCTATCTCGGCTTTCACAATCATCCATAGCTGAGCATATAGCCGCCGCCGCAGAGATGCCGCATATCGCAACAGAGCCGCCCATCAATAGGCCAAATTGACGGTTTTCACCAAAGACGCGCGCAGTGAATGTCCCAAATAAAAGCGTGAGGGCAAGCGCGGCAAAAACAAAAGCGGAGGCTGCCCACCCCGCTTGGGATAGGTCGCTTATATCTATGCGCAGGCCCAGTAAGGCGACGCCAATATATAGGAGCTTCCGGCTCGTCCAGCCGACGCCCTTACAAAGGGATGGCGTTGTTGATAGCTTGTGAAAGCATAAGCCAAAGATCAGCGCCAGCATCATCACAGGGATGTTTGAAACTTCGCTCAAAGCTAATGCGGCCACGCCCAAAAGTGCGCAGAAAACAAAGCCGGGACCATATGATCGGAATGTCTGTATCACCTGTGTCTCAATCGCTTAAATATTGAAGAAATATGAAAGCCAGTTTTTGACTTCTATCGTCCGCAACGCCGTATCGCTTAGATCGGCTTCAATGCCATATTTCCATGCAATATCTATCCGCGTTTTATCGGCGCCGAAATCTCGCATATCTTGAACATAGGCCATGACCGCTGCTTCGTCGCGGAAACTGCCTTGCGCGATTAGGGCGCCTTTGCGCGCAATCGTTAGCGCGCCAATCTCGGCGAAATCATATTCGGGGTGATATTGCACCGCCCAAAACTCTCCCGCTCCATATGTAAGGGCGAGCGCCTGTACGCGGGCAACATTATTACCGGCTAAAACTTGCGCGCCTTGGGGGAGGTTTGTGACGATATCCCCATGCGAGGTAAAGCCCTCAAAATGTAGCGGCTTGCCTTTGAACATGGGATGCGTTTTGCCCGCCTCAGTGAGGGCGATTTTGCGCGAGATGCCAAATTCGCGACCTTTGGGGTTGGCTTCCACCGTGCCGTCCGTAGCCGCCGCCGCAAGCTGCGCTGCCCAGCAGCTCCCGAATTGCGGAATACCTTTTTCAAAGAAGGCGCGCGCTACTGTGATGTGGCGCTGGGTGACGTGATCGCCCGTCGAGAAAGATAAATTCGACCCCGTCCAGCAAACGCCGTCATAACGGCTGGCGTCAATCACGGGCGGTTCTTTTAAGGAAATATCGACGGTTTCAATATGGCTGGCGGGCATGAACTCCGCGAGCATGGCTTTATATAATATACCCGCCTTTGTCGCGCCCGCATCCGCGAGGCTCGCCATCCCAGCGGCGTCATATCCATCAATGACCAAAATACGTGTCATGGCAAACTCGTCTCTTAGGGGTTTATTTCAGCGTGTCACCATTGACCGTGATACGGTAAATCAGGCGCTCATATTGTTCGTAATCATTCAGGGCTGCGTGCTGCACGATACGATTATCCCACATAGCAACGGTGCCTTTTTCCCATGTAAAGCGGCACTGAAAATCAATCCGCACAGCGTGCTTGCAGAGATATTCAATGAGCGGTTTGCTTTCCTCAACCGTCCAACCTTTGAAATGGCTCGTGAACATAGGATTGATATAGAGCGCCTTTTTACCCGTCACAGGGTGGCGAATGATGACGGGATGTTCGACGAATTCGTTGATGATCTCCGCGCGTTTATAAGTGATCGGCCCGTCGCCATCATATTTCTCTAGTGCTGTCGGGGATGTATAGGCGTCCTGCGCCGAATGCACGGCCGTTATATTCTCTAGCGTCGCTTTCAGGCCGTCCGATAAATGCTCATAGGCCATTTGCTGATTAGAAAACAGCGTATCGCCGCCGACTTCGGGGATGATTTCGGCAAACAGGATTGAGCCAAGGCTTGGTTTCTCAAAGAAGGAGTTATCCGTATGCCAACCGACGCCAAAGCTCGCGCCCGTGCCTGCGGGTTTGTGCATTTTAATGATCTCTGGGTGGTCTTCCATGCCGTTAACAATCGGATGAATTTCAAGGGAGCCAAAGCGTTTGGCAAAACGGCTATGGTCGTCAAATGACAAATCCTGATTGCGAAAGCCAATCGCGCCAAAAGTGAAAAGCGCATTGCGAATATCATCAAATTGTTGATCTGAAATTGGGCCCGATAGATCGACGCCCGAAATTTCTGCGCCCATCGCGCCCGTCAATTTCTTGACTGTGATTGTTTCAAATGTTGGAAGCTTGCCCATGATGGTCTCCTAGGCTGTGGGAGGTAATTTGAAGTGATAAGATTTGGGACGCGTCAAATGCTCAAAGCCCAGCTTTGATAATGTCGCGCCGCGCCCTGAATTTTTAACGCCTGTCCACGCCAGTTCAGGATCGAGATAATCACAGCGGTTTAGGAACACTGTACCTGTTTCGAGTTGGTCGCCAATGGCTTCGGCGGCGTCCGCGTCATTCGTCCAGATCGACGCAGTGAGGCCATAGTCGCTATCATTCATCAAGGCTATCGCTTCGGCGTCAGTTGCCGTGGCCATGATGCCGACGACGGGGCCGAAACATTCCTCGGTCATCACGCCCATTTCGTGTGTGACATTGGTGAGGACTTGCGGCCCCAAATAAGCACTACCCCAATTTTCATCGAGCGGAAGATGCGCTTTCGCGCCCGCTGCAATCGCGTCTTTGATAAAGTCTCTCACGCTGTCTGCACCTTTGACCGACGCCATTGGGCCGAGCGTAGTTTCGGGTTTCATGGGATCGCCCAAGACGAGCGCTTTGGCTTCACTCACAACGGTTTCGACCACGACGTCAAAATGGCTTTGATCCACATAGATACGTTCAATCCCGCAGCAGGATTGCCCGCTGTTAAAGAACGCGCCATCCGCCAGATTAATCGCCGCATTAACGGGATCTGTATCCGCGCGAATATAGGCAGGGTCTTTGCCGCCAAGCTCTAGCCCTGCGCCGATAAACTTATCCGAGATCGCTTGCGTCACCGCATGTCCACCCCCGACTGATCCCGTGAAAGCGACATAATCCACGCGCGCATCGCCCATCAAGCTCGCGGCCCCTGCGTGATTCAAGAACAGAATTTGGAATACGTCGTCAGGCAATCCTGAATGCTTAAACGCTTCGGCGTAACGAAGTGCCACAAGCGGCGTTTGCGCGGAGTGTTTCAAGGTCACGGCATTCCCCGCAACCAGCGCAGGAATTATCGCGTTCACAGACGTTAGGAACGGATAGTTCCACGGCGCGAGCACGGCGACAACGCCTAAAGCTTCGCGCTTAATCTTGCGGGTAAACCCTTCTTTCGTCTCGGCCTCAATATCCGCCAAAGCCTTAGGCGCGAGCGCGAGCATCATCTCGCCGCGTTCCTTCACCCCGCCAAGTTCGCCCGCCGTATAACGCACAGGACGCCCCATTTGCCGCGTGATCTCTACGCCGATTTCTTCGCGGCTATCATAAAGATGCGTAATGGCGCGCTGCAAAATAGAGATACGCTCAGCCAGCGGCATAGCTTTCCACTTTGCTTGCGCCGCGACAGCTGCGGATAAAGCCCTGTTAATATCAGGCGCGCCATGCAGCGCGCCCTCATGCACGAGCGACCCGTCAATTGGAGATAAACACTTGAATTGCGTCATCAATACACCCTAGAAGACCTATGAAATTACAGACCCTGACGTCCATTAAAGTGAATATATATGCAAATTTATTCTCTAACAATGAAAAAGTGTCTATCAATTTTCATTATTAGGATATTTAATCTTTATGCCAGACACAGCCCCGAATGAAACAACAGCCGAAGCGCAAGACGAAGAACAGGCCCATAGCCTCTTGCTGGGACAGGATATTCGCGCCTTGCGCAAATCGCGGGGTTGGACGCTGGCGTTTCTAGCGGAAAAGGCGGGTTGTTCTGTTGGATACCTCAGTGAGGTTGAACGCGGCGAGCGCGTCGTTTCGATTAAATTCCTGCGCTCGATCGCCAAGGCTTTTGATGTACAGCTCGGCTGGTTTTTCTCGCATGAGCAACAACCCTCGCATGAGCGCGGCCGCGTGGTGCGCGCGCAAAACCGCAAACGCCTTGGCTCGGGCGAAGACGGACTATTCGAAGAACTGCTCTCGCCTGATCTAAGCGGCTCATTTGAAATGTTCCTCACGCGGATTGAGCCAGGCCGCACTTCGGGCGAGACGATTTTCCGCGACGTCGAAGAAGAAGGCTATATCATTTCTGGGCAGCTAGACCTCTATGTCGATGGGCATACATATGAGCTACGAAAAGGCGATAGCTTCCGCATTCACAATGACGAATTTTCATGGAAGAATACGGGCGAAACACTTACGCAGGTTTTATGGGTGACAAGCCCGCCAGTTTATTAAATCTACGTGCTTATTAAATTTGACTTCATGCTGCGTCTATAGATGTAGATTTTGGGCGAAATTTCTGAATTATGTCTAACATTATATTGCGCGAATTGGCGGCGTTGGTGACGTAACATATGCCGCCATAAGCCATCACGCCTATTATGGCTTTGATTAGTAATTCTATGAAATCTGGTAAATCTGTGGGTAAGGGAGTGATCATAACACATGCGGCCATGCCTAAACATGCCAGGCTAATTTGGAAAAATTCCTTGAATGGTAGGGGGAGAGGATAATATCGGCGTCCCATGAGAATGGCTATGATCAAGCCAAAGCCATAAGCTGCAATTGTCGCGTAAACAGCGCCCATTAAGCCGTAGAGTGGGATTAACCAGAAATTTAATCCGATGTTTAGCGCAGCGGGTGGAACCATGGCCCAGACAAACATTTGAGTTTTTTGACTGAGCATAAAAGCACGGTGGGCATAATAAGTTATTAGGCCGTTCAATACGCCAGAAAATGCAATCCATGGGATGATTTGGACGGCGCCTTCACGAACGGATTCTCCAAGGACGAAACCGGCGGGCTCAGCCACTAAAGCAATACCCGTTGCTGCGGGCAATATGTACCAAAGTAAAGTTACGCCATAACCATGTAGAATACGTTTTGAGTCCTCTACACCACTTTGTTCCAGTGTCGTAATTGCAATAGGCGTAACTGCCATAGCAATCCAAACAAACAAAACATCTAAGCTGCGATTGGAAAGATTGTATCCTGCATTATAGATACCAACCGCAGAATCACCCATGAGAGCTTTGATGATATACATATCGCCAGACGAAAGCGTGTAAGTCAAAAGTAGAGACAAGCTAATGGGCATGCCGTAACTGAAATAAGTTTTGATTTTTGAGTGTTCAACTTTCCCCCCTTTCATTTGTTTCATCATGAAAGGAAGGTCAAATATAAGTATGCACACCATGGCAATTATGACGCCAATAAATGGGGCCGATTCCCTCAAGGGGGTTAAAAGAATTAATGCAATACCTATCGCGAAACCTAAAAGTTTTACGAGAGTATAACTTAAGCTGTACCGTTTAATCCTATGGGCTGCTTTGTGGGCTTCCATGCCAAGATTGAAAAAAATGGAGAGGCAGCCAGATGTCAAAGCGAAACCGAAGAGGTTTTTCATCCCATTACTTATTGGAAGTATAAAAATGATAGCGAGTATTCCAACCCAAATGATAAGGAATGACCATAAAGCATAGGTGTAAAGTGTCTTTAAATGTGAGTTTACATCATCATCTTTTTCAGCGCGTGCCAGGAACCGTACCATGGCAGCTTCGAGCCATGTGAAGAGACCCATATGCATAAACTGCAGTGTTATAACTGCAATTCCATACATGCCAAACTCAGAGCTACTGAGTAGGCGCGTAAGTACTGTAATTAAGCCGAAACTAACGATGATATTGCTTATATTCACAGGAATATATGCCAGCATAGAACGATTCATCATGTTTTTATCTTCTTTGGCAGTAACAGCACGCGGTGCTGATCTTCATACAGAAGTTTTGGCACCTTTTGGTTAAGATAATGCCAACCATATCTTTGGGTTTTTATGGGACTCCATTATATTTATACGGGGGATTAATATGTTTCAGTCATGCAGATAATATAAATTATCACGTAAATGTGATGTAAAAAATTTGGTAAGAAAAATTGGCACTGTATTTGCACAATAAACGACATGTTAGCTGATACAAAACATTTCGAAGGTAAGGTGGATAAAATTCATCTTGATTCCCCCCGTGCCGCAGAGGTGTTTGAGTGTGACTCACAAAACACGGACATGGATGATTGGACGATCTCGATTATCCGCCCAGCTGATATATCCGATAAGGAAAGACAGTATTGGGCTGAACTACAATCGCAAAATATTGAACTGCAAAACCCATTCTTTACATGGGAATATGTGAATGCGATTGCCGCTTACAGGCCGGATGTGCGTGTAATGGTTGTAAACCGTAATGGGGAAGGGCGAGCCTTTTTACCTATGAATATTAAATCAGGACATGCGCGGCCTGCGGGCGCTCCTCTTTGTGATTATCAAATGCTTATTGCCGCTCCAGATTTTGATTTAAATTTAAAGGACATTATGCGTGCGGGGCAAGTTCGTGCTTTTCGGTTTAATGGCCTTATCGACCCGAATGAAATGTTTCCAACAGCGAGTGAGGATAAAACGCGTTTCAGAGTTGATTTACGCCAAGGATTTGAGGATTATCAAGCTAGCCTCGCCAAGAAAGGTCGTCAGAGCCTTCGTCGTACACGTCGCCGCCGGGAAGATGCTGAAAGTCAATTTGGCACGGTTCGGGTGGAGCATGGCACGGCTAGTTCTGATGATATTAAACAACTGTTTAAATGGAAATCGGAACAATTCATACGCACACGAAAGTATAATGTTTTATCGCAAAGATGGGTGTATGAGTTTTTACTCCACATAGCGAGTTTAAATCATGGTGATTTCGGAGGGTTTGTAAGTAAGCTATATTTTGGGCAAAAATTAGTCGCAGTGCATTTAAACGTACGTTACAAGGGATATGTGAATGGCTGGATTATCAGCTTTGATCCCGAGTATCGCGATTATTCTCCCGGGTTGATTTTGTTTGAAGATTGCTTTCGTAATCATGAAAAGCTTGGCATTGAAATTTATGACTTTTCTACGGGAGAGAGCCAATATAAGCGGCATCTTAGTAATTTAAATGGCGTAGCGAGCGCCGGTTTTGAAACGACTTCCGGACTTAAGGCTGTATTGTACAAAGCATATAATAAAATGGAATTGGCGAACCCTCATATTACGTCAGGTAAATATTCTAATGCGACCACGCGTGTTCGGCGTCGTTATCAACAAATTTCTGCCTGTGAAACGACATGGCATGGACGCATGAAGGTGCTTTTGAAGACAGCCATGCATACGGGTTAAACCGGATCATTGCTGTCTTGCTTGAATGTGTAAATTAGATGTCTTGGATTTAATATATGGAGCAAAACTAAGAGGAGTGTAAATCCTTTGGCCGCCAAGGCGTGATGATTTTAAGTCTTAAGTTTTGACGTAGGAACGCTGTTATCGTCATGCCCAAATATGTGGCCCATATTTTTGGGGTCATATATTCTAACTGCAAAGAGACACTCATTGATTTGCCCGTCACAAGGCGATGCGGACTCATAAATGGCCATGCAAGCATATAGCCACTTAACAGGTTTGTGTGCGCTGCAGTTTTGTCTAGATGTGGGGAGTAGTTTTCATATTTTACGTTCTTGTTAAGAACATGGTTATCTATGTCTTCATGTGATAAAAACTGTTTCCCTCTTGGGTATATATAAGTGCTTTGTGTTCCAAAAATTTGCCACATTGAATGTTCTTGAAGGTCGCAATGATAAGGCGTGATTGTATTCGGTGAGGAAATCATCAACATCGCGCGAGGTCTGTTAATCCAGAGTTTAGTTTGTTTTTTTAGACTCACGACAAGATTGTGTATCAGGCCGCTATAGGCTTCGCTACGTTTATGTACATTAGTAATACCGAGCCATACTTTGTGGGTGTCTAATAAGTCTAGAATTTCTGCGCCGCTTCGCCCGCTGCGGTTAACGGGCGGTAAAGAATCCGTATTGGGACCATGGGCAGGGCCAATATGAAGATAAAGGTCACAATCAGGCGTCTCATCAATAAGTTGAATAAGTCCTTGTCGGTTAAACACGCCTGTTTCACATAATTTATGTGTCGTATGCACAATGTTCTTATTATATGTGCGAGCGATATCTGAATTGAGTGTAATTGACATAACAAAAATGACCTAACAGAATATGATTTCTAATATCTTACTGCTCGTATTGTTTTTTTTAATTGTTACACTGGGCTATAATATAAGGATCGCCGCTTTATACGCATGACAGGGGCTGTTTTTTCATATTAATTTACGTGCCCATATGACGGGGATGCAGATGACGGGGATTAAGGGATCATAGCCATGGTAGATAAGCTAATCCGTATGGGCGTAGATATTGGCGGCACATTCACGGATGTTGTCCTTGAAACGCCTGCGGGACATGTCTCCACCAAAGTGCTGACCACATATGACGCGCCAGAAAATGCGATTGTGACGGGTATGCACCATGTCTGCGAAAAGGCAGGCATAAGCCCATCGAGCATTACGCAGATCATTCACGGTACAACACTGGCGACGAACGCGCTAATTGAACGGCGCGGGGCGAAGACGGCGCTTATCACCACAGAGGGCTTTCGCGACGTGATCGAAATGCGAACCGAGTCGCGCTTTGAGCAATATGATTTGAACCTGACACTGCCTGAACCCTTACTCGCGCGCCAACAACGCTACACGCTAAGAGAGCGCGTCGACGCGCATGGGAATGTCTTGCGGCCATTGGATGAGGCGGAAATTACGGCGCTGGCAGAGCGTTTGAAATATGCGCAATATGAGAGCATCGCGATTGGGTTTTTGCATTCTTATGTGAATGACAGTCACGAGAAAAAGGTGCGAGATGTTTTATCCAAGCACTTACCCGATGTTATGATTTCCCTCTCTAGCGAAGTCTCGCCGCAAATGCGCGAATATGAGCGTTTTAATACTGTGGTGGCCAATGCTTATATCAAGCCGCTAATGAAGAGCTACTTGGGCCGCCTTAGAGAGCGCTTAAAATCGGAGGGCGCGGCCTGTCCCGTGTTTTTAATGCATTCCGGCGGCGGGATAATGTCTATCGAAAGCGCGGCAGAGTTTCCGGTGCGTCTTGTCGAATCGGGTCCGGCGGGAGGGGCTGTTTTTGCGGCGCATATCGCTTCGCGTTATGATCTGGATAAAGTGCTTTCATTTGATATGGGCGGAACAACGGCAAAAATTTGCCTGATCAAAGATAAGACGCCCAAAACCAGCCGCGTGTTTGAAGTCGCCCGGAGCTACCGTTTTAAAAAAGGCTCGGGTATGCCGATTTCAATTCCCGTGATTGATATGGTGGAAATTGGCGCGGGCGGTGGATCGCTCGCCCATATTGACTCCATGCAGCAAATTCGTGTTGGACCCGAATCCGCCGGATCTGAACCCGGGCCTGCCTGTTATAATCGCGGCGGGGAACGCCCTGCGGTGACGGACGCGGATGTGCTGTTAGGGAAGATTGATCCTGATAATTTCGCAGGCGGTTCAATGCAGCTAAGCAAAGATAAATCCGCTTCGGCTATGGAAAATATAATCGGAAAAGCGTTGGGTATGGACGCGCAAGATGCGGCCTTTGGCGTGGCCGAAGTCGTTGACGAAAATATGGCCAATGCTGCGCGTATGCATGCGGTGGAAAATGGCGAAGACTTAGCGGCTTATACGATGATTGCCTTTGGCGGCGCTGCGCCACTTCATGCGGCGCGATTGTGCGAGAAACTTGGGATCGAGCGTTGTCTTATTCCGCCGGGCGCGGGTGTGGGATCTGCGATTGGTTTCCTCTGCGCTCCGTTTAGTTTTGAGGCCAGCCGTAGTCTCTACATGCGCCTGTCAAAGTTTGAGCCAGAGGTGATCACAAACCTCTTTTCTGAGCTTGAAGAAGAGGCTTCCGAATTTGTCCGCTCGTGCGGAGAGGCGGCGGACATCTCAGCCAGCTTTAAAGTCTATATGCGATATAGCGGGCAGGGTTGGGAAATTCCAATCACGCTGGCACGCGGGCAGGTGTTAAACGCTACGGACGATAATTTTAAAACCCTTTTCGAAACGCAATATGAAAACCTTTTTGGCCGTGCCGTGGAGGGTATGGACATAGAGATAACGGTTTGGTCTGTAACGGCTTCGACGCCGCCGCAGGTAGCAGAGCCTACAAAGGCTATAAACACTGAAGAAGATATTTCATCTTCCAATGTGCGCCCATTGTTCGACCAAGCTTTGGGGCATATGTCCGAGGCCGCTGTGTTCAACCGCAGTGATTTTTCGGTGGGCCGAAAAGCTGTCGGTCCGGCGATTATCACCGAGGATGAAACCACTTTGATCGTCCCAACAAGCAGAGACGTCCGGCAAGCTGCCGATGGCTGCCTTGATATGCGTAGGAGAGCCTCATGAGCGCCCCTCACAGCAATGTTGTCTATCAGGTTATGTGGAACCGCATGATCTCTATCGTTGAGGAGCAGGCGCAAGCTTTGATCCGTACGGCCTTTTCCACCTCTGTCCGCGAAGCGGGAGACCTTTCCGCCGGAGTCTATAATAGAGCCGGCGATATGCTCGCCCAAGCCGTAACAGGTACGCCCGGTCACGTGAATGCTATGGCGGCTGCCGTCGGGCATTTCATTCGCCATATTGGCTATGAGGATATGTTCGAAGGCGATGTCTATATCACCAATGACCCTTGGGAAGGGACCGGGCATTTACATGACATTACAGTTGTAAGCCCGTCTTTTGTGAACGGCGTGTTGATCGGTTTTTTTGCCTGCACGGCGCATGTTGTTGATATTGGCGGACGCGGCTTTAGCGCTGATGCGCATTCTGTATATGAAGAGGGGCTTTATATCCCCATTATGAAATTTGCGGAAAAAGGCGCGGTGGATAAAACGCTAATACGTTTGATCCGCCAAAATGTGCGCGAACCCGACCAAGTCGTTGGCGATATTTACGCGCTCGCGACCTGTAACGATGTTGGTCATAAACGCCTTGCGGAAATGATGGGTGAATTTGACTTAACCGATTTGCAAGATG